>VYDF01000022.1 GCA_009843565.1 Acidimicrobiia bacterium
TCGGGGTCACCGCGTGGCCAGGCATGGCGATGACGGTTACCGGCGACGGTTGGCTTGGCATTGCTCCTTCTGGCCGAGAGATCACCATGCGCAGCCTCGATTTCTGGCGCCTGGAAACCGATCCGGTCACTGGACAGCGGTCAATCCGCGAGAACTGGGTGCTTGTCGACCTGCTCCATGCATGGGACCAATTGGGCGTGGACGTCTTTCGGCGTATGAAGGAGCTGGCACGGCCTAGTCGCCGTACCTGAGGAGACGTGAGCATCCAGGGGCGGCCGCTTCCTGTTGCCGATGAGCAGTCGGCCCCATTCTGGGAGGCGGCAGCCGAACATGTCTTGGTGTTGGCTTGCTGCGGGCAATGCAAAGCTTGGTCGCTGCCGCCCGAAGCGGTGTGTACCCGCTGTGGGAGCATCGATGCCGGATTCGAGTTCGCTCCTGTTTCCGGTGCCGGGTTCGTCCGCTCTTGGACAGTGGTCCGTCAGTCGTTTCTGCCGGGGTTCGACGAGGACCTGCCGTTTGTCCTCGTCGACGTCGAGCTGGCCGATCAGCCTGAGGTTCGTCTGATCGGGAGGCTGCTCGACGGAGTTGAATCGCAGCCTGAGCTGGACGAGCCGGTTGAGCTTGCTTGGGAAGACCTCGCTCCTGAAGTGTCGGTACCGGCGTTCCGGCTAGTGCGATGACCAGTCGCTTTCGGGCCGGAGGCCAGGTCGCAGTTGTGGGCTACGCCCATTCCGACATCGTTCGCCACGCCGATCGCCCGCTGGGGTCGCTGGCGGTCGACACCGCCCGCGAGGCTATTGCCGATGCTGGACTAGAGGTGGGCGACATCGACGGTTTCGTGGGCTCGGCGATGATCCCAACCGCCGGAAGCCACCGGATCGAAGACGGCATTGGCACCGTCACACCCAATTGGTTGGCCCGCCATTTGGGCGTCGACCCCCGCTATGCGGCTGGCTTCACCGGGTTGGGGCAGATTCCGGGAACGGTGGCGATGGCGGTGAACGCGGTGGCGTCAGGGGCGGCCGACTACCTCGTTCTCCACCGGGCACTGCACAATCCGCCGGGGCAATATCACGTCTCCACCATGGACCGCTTCGAAGGCTCCCAGCAATGGACCGCCCCGCAGGGATTCTTCGGACCGCTGGCCATGATCGCGTTGCCGACCAACGAGTATCTCCAGCGGTACGGGGCCTCGCGTGAGACGCTGGCGGCAACGGTCGTCGAGGCCCGCAAGAACGGTGCTCGGATTCCCTGGTCGTTCTGGCACGATCGGCCCTTGCCCGCGGACGAGTACTTGAATTCACCCACGCTGTTCGACCCGATCTGCCGGTATGACTGCGATATTCCGGTAGACGGTGTCGCCGTCTTCGTGCTCACTTCGGCTGAGCGGGCAGTGGACCTGCCCAACAAGCCGGTCTACGTGGCCGGGTACGGCATGGGTGCCCCCACTCGGTCGCGACTGCCGCTGCACTGGCCCTTGGAGGACATCATGGAAGGCGGCCGAGCCATGGCCCGCCGACTTTGGGCCCACGCCGGAATGGGGCCAAGCGATGTCGATCTCCCCCAGGTCTACGACGGCTTCTCCATCTTTCCCTGGCTCTGGCTGGAGGTGCTCGGCTACTGCGAGGAGGGGGAGGCCCATCGCCTCGTGTCCAGCGGGGGAATCGACAGCGACCGGGCTGATGCCATTCCCGCGCTGTCTGGCGGGGGAGCGCTCGGCAACGGGCGGATGCACGGGGTTCCCCAGATGCTCGAGTGCTATCTCCAGCTCTCGGGGCGGGCCGGCGATCGCCAGCGCAGGGTCGACGCCGCATTGGCATGCCATTCTTCGCCCCACTTCGGTGGGGCGGTTGCCTACACCTCCGAACCGGTCTGAGCGTAACGTGATGAGCTTGAGAATCGACGTAGACCGCGAGAGCTGTATCGGCAGCGGGGTGTGTCTGGTTTATGCCCCCAACACGTTCGTCCACGATGACGATGCCAAGGCAGTGGTGGTCGATGGCGCCCCTGACGATCTCGAGTCCATCCAGAATGCAGTGCAGGGATGTCCCACCCGAGCACTCCGGTTGATCGTCGAGGATGAATTCTGAGATGTTGAGTCTGGTCATTGTGCAGAGGAGCGGAGCCCGATGAGCGAACAACCTGTCTTGGACCGCGACCGGATGCGGGAGTTGTTCGATCTGCGGAACAGCATTGTGATGTTCACTGGTGGCAACTACACCGACGACCCCTATCCGATTTGGCACGAGCTGCGAGACCAGGCACCAGTGCATGCAGGGACGCCCCACGAGCTCAACGGAATCGAGGACGACCTCTTCTTTCACGGCCTCCCGTTCCCGGAGTGGCCGCACTTCACCGCCTTTTCTTGGACGGCGTGCGATGAGGCCTACCGAAACGACATCGTGTTCGCCTCGTCGGCTACCGCGGTCGACCCTGAGTATGAAGGCGGTCTGCGAGGCTACGAGTCGAGCCTTCTGACGATGGGCGGTGCAGAGCACCGGCGATACCGGTCACTGGTGCAGCCATCATTCGTACCGGCCAAGGCCCAGTGGTGGATCACCAATTGGATGCAGGCAACTGTGGATGCCCTGATTGATACGATTTTGGAAGAGGGCAGGGGCGAGCTCAACGTGGACTTCTGCGCCGCGATTCCCGTTATCACGATCACCGGGAGTTTCGGGATCCCGGTCCATCAGGCGCTGGATGTGCGGGAGACAGTGTCCGACCCCCAAAAGATGATTGAGTTCTTGGTGCCAATCGTCGAGGCTCGACGCGACGAACCGGCCGATGATCTGATCAGCGTGCTGGTTGAAGCGGAGTACACCGACGAGGACGGCAAGATCCACCGGCTGTCTGACCGCGAGATCTACTCATTTGCCACGCTGCTGTTGGCCGCTGGGTCGGGCACGACGTGGAAGCAGATGGGGATCACCCTCGCCGCGTTGCTCCAGCGTCCTGATGTGCTTGCCGCGGTCCGCGACGACCGCAGCCTGCTCAAGCCGGCGATTGAGGAATCGCTGCGGTGGATGCCGACCGATCCCGCCTTTGCCCGATGGGTGGCCGAGGACATCGACTTCCACGGCACCCACATCCCTCGGGGCTCGATCCTGCACATCAACCTCGGGGCCGCCAACCGAGACCCTTCGCGCTGGGACCGGCCCGATGAGTACGACATCTACCGGCCTCTCAAGCCGTCGCTGGCTTTCGGGAGTGGCCCTCACGTCTGTCTCGGTATGCACGTGGCCCGTGCCGAGATGACAACTGGAATCGGAGCGCTGCTTGACCGTTTACCGAACCTTAGACTCGACCCCGATGCCGAACCGCCCAGCCCGCTCGGGTTCTACGAACGGGGTGTCATGGAGATCCCGGTGGTGTTCGATGCCTGAGGAACTTCGACTGCTTGTGATGTAGATGAACCTGACGACCTCGACTGCAAATGTGTGCATCGATCCAGGGAGTGGCGGTCGGATTGCATCACTGGAGGTGGACGGGGTTGAGTTGCTAGCCCCGCGCCAAGGCGGCGATTGGTTGACGTGGGGGTGCTATCCGATGGTGCCGTGGGCGGGGCGCGTCCGCGACGGCCGGTTCGAGTTCGACAGCCAGAAGTACCAACTGGAGTTGGACCTGCCCCCGCATGCCATCCACGGAGTGGGGTATCGGGCCAGTTGGGAGGCGACGGGCCTTGAGACGCTGCATCTGAACTTGGAGGGCCTTTGGCCATTCGGCGGTCGGGTTGAGCAGCGTTTCGAGGTTATGGATCAGTCGTTGGTTGTCACCATGTCAGTGCAGGCGGCACAGCGGATGCCGGCAATGGCTGGGTGGCACCCGTGCTTTCGCCGACAATTGTCACGAGGCGGCCAGGCCGAGCTGTCGTTCAACGGCGGCTACATGTGGCAGCGAGACGATGCCGGGATCCCGACAGGGGAGCGAGTACCGGTTACGCCGGGTCCGTGGGACGACTGCTTCGGCGACGTTGCCGAGCCTCCGGAGGTGCGCTGGCCCGGGTTTGGGTCGATACGGCTGGAATCCAACATGACAACGAGGGTGGTGTACGACGAAGAGCCCGATCTAGTTTGCCTGGAACCCCAAAGCGATGCGCCTGATTCGTTCAACCGCGACCCAGCGATTCTCGGGCCGGGTGAGACGCTGGATATGTGGATGAAGATCTCTTGGGACCACGAGGGATGAACGTGGATCCCGACCGCCATTTGGCCGCTGAACTTCGCGGGACGCCTTCGGATGAGCTGCCCGATGTCCTGGCCCGAGGGGACGGCGATGCGACGGCGGCTTTCGTGTCGCTGTCGGCCCGCCACCCGGACGGACGCGATGCCGAGTATCTGGAGTGGCACACCCTCGACCATCGGGCCGAGCAGCATCGGCTGCCCGGACTCCGCGGTTCGCTGCGGTTCGTGTCCACGCCCGAGTGCCGATCAGTAAGAGCAGCGGCCGATCCCCGTTACGAGGCCACCGATCACGTCATGGCGTATCTGTTTGCCGACCAAGCCCCTATGGACGCGTTCTACGGGCTGGGAGAGGAGCTGTTCAAAGCGGGACGGATGCAACTCCGGCTGCCTGCTGTGGAGGGTGATCTGTACCTGTTGCGTGGCAAAGCGGCAGCGCCAAGGGCGGTGGCTGGTGCCGATGTCCTCCCGTGGCGTCCCGCACGTGGGTTGTACCTGCTCATCGAGCTAGGAGCAGCCAGGGCCGACCATCTAGTTGGGATTGATGGCATTGCCGGCGTGTGGTGTGCAGCTACTGATTCAGAGGAGATTGAGAGCCGGGACTGGTTCGGTTCTCTCACATCAGCGGCCGAAGGTGCGAAACAAATCAGCCTCTGCTTCATCGACGGGAATCCCATCGACGTTGCCAAGCGAATGGAGCCGGTCTTGAAGGAGCGATGGGCTGACGGCTCAGCGAAGCCGTTGCTCGCCGCGCCCTTCCACACTGTCGTCCCTTACGAGTGGACCCGCCACCTTCCGTGACCGCACAACCCGGGACCGGAGAACTACCTTTGGTCAAGATGACTCGGCTTCGAAATTGGGTAGCCGCTCTGGCCACCGCCGGGTTGCTGGCCTCAGGCTGCGGCGGTGGATCCGAAGAAAGCAGCGTGACCACAATCGGAGTCCTGAGCGCGGCTTTGTCCAACACTGCGGAGGCGTCAACCTACCGGGTGGCTGTCTATTCGGGCACCACGCTGAGGCTGCCTGCCATCGGATTTGAATCCGTAACCGAACTGGATGAGGAAAGGCCTCTGTTGGTCGGTGAGATTAGTTCCGAGCGTGAGCACTTCATCATCGACCTCGGAGCATTACTGGAAGCTCTTCTCGATGATGCTGGCGATATTGGATTCGAATTGTGGGTTGACGACGAACACATTGTGTTTGACACGAGCAATTATCAGCAGTTCGTGGATGCCGACCCTGAAATCGATCTTGGCCCACTTGCCCCCGGAGTTTTCTCGATTGATTTGGCCGCCATTGGAGCAGACAGCCCTGAACTTCTGGCCGCGCTGGTGGGCTCGTCGGCTCCAGACCTGAGTGAGCTGGCGTTGAGCCTCCCGACGGCCCTTAAGGAGATAGAACAAACCTCGACGAACCCACAGATATTCGTTGGGACTACCACCTACGCAGATTTGCTGGAAGCCCAAGGTGCCGATGTGGAGGTCTTCGCACGTTCCTACGCCGGTGGAATTGCTCTCACTCAACCGAGGAGCGTCGATGCGCTGACCGAATTCTATGTTGACCTCTTCAAAGGCGTTGATGCCGAGGTAGTCGTTGAATTGGACGAGCGGGGATTGCTGCGTGTCCTTTCTACTCGAGTGGATTTGTCAGGCATCTACTCCAACATTTTCGACGACGAGAGCTTGTTTCCAGAGACCACCGAACTGGAACGGCAACAGGGAAAGGAGCAATTCGCGGACGCCTACTTTGTAGTGGAGTTCAGATCGGTCTATGAGTCCGACATCGACCTCGAAGTGCCTCTGCCTCCGGCAGCCACCGAGGATCGCACCGCGGAGTGGCGTGAGTTCTTGATCAATGCGGGCTTCGAAGGCTGAGTCCCAGAATTAGGACATTCCCCGCCTCTGTTCGCGGCTGAACCGCCAGCGCAACGGCACCGTTAGATTGGTGCCCCATGAGCGACAACTATGTCTTGTACAGCACTTCTGGAACCACGGCGACGATCACCCTGAATCGTCCTGAGTATCTGAATGCCATTGTCCGACCCATGTGGACGCAGTTGGACAACTTCATCGCGGAGGCGAACCGCGATTCGGAGGTGAAGGTGATCGTGTTACGAGGAGCCGGTCGGGCGTTTTGCGCCGGGTTCGACTTCGGCTCCGACGGCGATATGGCCGCAGTGCGGAGCGAAGGCCGGGCTTGGGATCCAGGACGCGATGCCATCGGGGTCACGAATCGCTGGGATGCGCCGGTGCCCAACTTCATGGGCCTTTGGTCGAGCCCGAAGCCGACCATTGCCCAGGTACACGGGTGGTGCGTTGGAGGTGGATCAGACATGGCCCTCTCGGCCGATCTCGTGATCGCGGCGGAGGACGCGCAGATTGGCACGCCGTATTCCCGAATGTGGGGCTGCTACCTGACCGCGATGTGGGTGTACCGGCTTGGACTGGCCAAGGCCAAGGAGTACGCCCTGACCGGCAAGCCTCTCTCCGGAGCCGAAGCAGCCGGGGTGGAGCTCATCAACCAAGCAGTCCCGGCCGACCAACTCGATGAGACCGTGGCGGAGTTGACCCAACAGCTATCGAGCATCCCGACGACGCAGTTGGCGGCCATGAAAATGGTGGTCAATCAGGCGTACGAGGCGATGGGTTTGAGGAATTCGCAGATCATCGGTTCGCTCCTCGATGGCGCCATGCGCAACACCCCTGAAGCTCTTGCGTTCATCGACAAGGCCATGACTGAGGGGGTCCCGGCCGCAGTGGCCCTTCGCGACGGTCCCTTCGGCGACTACAGCCAGCGCAAGAAGTAAGTGGGGCCGATTCAGAGGTCGGTGCCAGTGCCGAGATCAAGAATGCTCTGGTAGGCGTCGACGGTTTCCTGGTTGAAGGCGACGAACCGGATTTCCGACACGTTGGTGGGCGTAGATCGGACGGTATCGATGGCGATGGCAGCCGCAGCCTCAATGGGGTAACCGAAGACCCCAGTGGAGATGGCCGGAAAGGCAACCGTCTCGGCCTCCACCTCGTCGGCTCGGGCCAGCGACTCCTGATAACACGAGGCCAACAGATCCGGTTCTCCGTGGCCGCCGCCATGCCACACCGGCCCCACAGTGTGGATCACCCAGCGGGCTGTGAGGTTGAACCCCGGCGTGATCTTGGCCTCTCCGGTCTCACACCCTCCCAACGTGCGGCAGTACTCGACCAACTCCGGCCCCGCTGCCCGATGAATCGCCCCATCCACCCCGCCGCCTCCAAGGAGGGTGTGATTAGCCGCATTCACGATCGCATCCACGTCCTCAGCCGTGATATCGCCCAGCACCAATTCCAAACGCGGACTTGCTTTCTTGATGACTCTTGGGAGAAACGCCTGTTTAGGGACTGAAGGCACAACGAGTTCCCAGTTCATCACTGGGTCTTGTCGCGACAGCCCTTCAGTTGAAATGGATCCACCCGTGAGGTGTCCGACGATGAGCATTTCAAGAATCTGATTTTCGTCTTGGTCTGAAGAGCGCTTGTAGATGGATTCGTCGCCGGTGATGGTGGCGCTCTCGATGACGTAACCGCCCTCAACCGGGGCAAACGTTGCTTCATAGATCCCGAACCCCGTCCAGCTGCGATGGGCACAGAGGCGGTCACCCTCCATAAAGATGAACCACTTCTCATCCATGATCTGGGGGATATAACCCCGTCGGATGCGTTCCATCTCCTCTTCGGTCCAAATCCGAGCAGGAGGGGGAATGACCTGGGGCATCTTGATTGGTTCGTTGTTCCAGTCGCTGCGTTGGGCAACTCGGTCATTCATTTTGCTGTCCATTCCTAGATGAGGCATTCGAAGGGGGCCTTTGCCAGGGTGGCCGCAGGTAGCGACGACTGGTGTCGGGGTGTCTCTCTACGGCCCAGTTGTTGTAATGAACCTTGTCGTGGCAGGGGTGACACAGCAGCACCAAATTGTCGGGCTGTGTGGGTCCGCCGTGTTGCCATTCGATGATGTGGTGCGAGATGCACCATTCAGGTTCGACCCGGCAGCCGATGCAGCCTTCATCTCGGGCTTCAAGGGCGGCTCGCAGGGCGAAGTTAGGGTGGCGAGTGGTGGTGCCCAGCCAGATGGGCTCGCTGTCGGCCTCTCGGAATAGGCCGCAGAGGATGTCGGCGTCACAGGCCAGCTTGTGGAACTCAGACGCCGGTAGGGGAGTGCCGTCCGCTAGACGGGGCTTGCCTAGCTTGTTATCGACGAGGTCGTAGTCGGCCATCAAAAGCAATGTGGTGCCTTGGGGCTGCTCTTTGCCGCCCTTCGCGCTCTGTCGTGTGATGAGCTGCTCCAATGCGTCGGCCCGGCGGTGACGGTCTGAGATGTGATCTCGCCCTCGCTTGTTGTCGAAGCGCCAATTGGCGTCGGTCTTGGCGTTGAGCGACTTGCGAATGCGGGCCGCCGCGGTGGGATCGAACAGGGCATAGAGCCGCCACATGCCATCGTCTTGTTCGGTGAAGCTGGCCGTTCGAGCTTGCCTCTGTCGCTCGTGGCGGGCCTCTCCGTCGTCGCCGGCCAACTCGTTCTGATGGTCCGTCATCGTCTTGCGGAACTGATCCGGCGTCTCCGTTTCAGCCGCCGCCAGCATCTTCTGCTCGTCCATCGGCCCGTTCTCCGACGCCCTACCCATGATCCGAGCGTGCTCAGGAGTTATCCGGCTATCCACCAATGCGTCCCGAGTGGCCCTCAGCTTCTCCAATTGTGCAGCCTCGTCCATTGTCCTACGAGCCTGCCCTTTGGACACCCGCAGTCCCTCCAACAACCCATCAACCGTTTCACCCACCCGCGACCGCCGCTTCTTCTCTGCTACCACCTCGGCAATCAACCCCGAAACCCGGCTCTGCACCCGCCCCAATTCCCGCAACCGAGAATCCAAACCAGCAGCGTCCAAGCCTCGAACGTCCACCGCGGCCAATGCCGAATGACAAACATCGGTAGCGATATTCTCCCTGGTCAGAGCCCCAAACTCCATGCCAATATTCTATCGACACCTATGACAACATCTCTCTGGCGGCAGACGCAGTATCCCTCAATGGGGACCCGAACAATCACAGTGGCCACCTGAGGTAGCAGCAAAGCTGACACACCGCATAGATAAAGCTGACACACCCTATAGATAAGGTGCATGCCATGGCCGATCAGGTTGAACCCATGCAAGGCGGACCCGACCACGACCCCAATGGGCCTACCTTCACCTTTCGTCGAGGCGAGGTAATGGCTAGAGGGCAGAAGGTGTCTAATGGATTTCTAGTTTTTGCTGGATCACATGGACCAGTAAAAGAATCGCCCTCATTCGAGGCCTCGCCATACAAGGAGGAGCGCGACCGTCTGATTGAAGAGGGCATCATGGAGATAGATGCTGACCGTGTGGTGTTGACGCGCAATCATCTGTTTTCCTCGCCTACGGCTGGTGCCGCGGTAGTTGGCGGATACCCCACGAACAAGCTCCCACGATGGAAGGGCGAGGATGGCAAAACCCTTCGAGATTACATGAACAACCCCGCGAGCAGGCCACGAGACAGCGCTGCGCATGACAGGCCTTTAGCCCCAACCGAGCTTGAGTTTCGGCGTCGCTGGTACGAAGCGCATGTTGCGCGATTTGTTGCGGATGAAGACCACTACCGAGGGGCAAAGGACGCCACAGACGGATTCAAGGCAAGTGCGAACGAAGCTCTCCGGCTGCTGGCCGATCTACGACGAACCGGTGACCTTGACCGATTTATCAAGGACATTCGGAGGTGGGCCGTAGCACCGGAGACACTGGACTTCAATGGGTTCGCGGGACAGTTGCTGCTGAACCAGCTATACGATCGAACCGACGAACCCCAACGATTCGCTCATCTGCTGGCCGATTCGCTGACGGTTCCAGCTTCCGAACAGCAAGCTGCCGAGAAGCTCACATCAATGGTGGACTATGTGAAGTCCATCAAGGTTGGGGCATACCCGGCCCCTGGAAGTGTGCCGTTCCTCTTGTCGTATTTCTGGGCGCTGGCCGACTGGGATCGCTGGCCTGTGATGTGGGCAAGTGCTGTCCGCTTCATTGAGTTTTCTACCGGTGAGAGCCTTCCGGATGATCCTCCCGAAAAGTACCGGGTGTTTGCAGAGAGGGTTCGGGAACTTACCTCCGACCATGTGCAGTTTGAGACGACTGCCGCTTGGTGGCGGAGCCAGGGGCCTGTATTCCTTGACGAGGTGCTGGCGGATCGCGCTGCTTTCGGGCTCGACGCTGAGGCTTCCGTAGAAGGTGCCCGAGAGATCAACGCCCGCGCCCTCGTAGGTATCGCCCACTATTGGGGCAAGCAGCTTGCCGAAGACGTCGAAGAAGCGCTCGGCCACTCAATCAAGGTGAACTTGCCGAAAGCCAATAGTGCCAGGCCCGACCTTTGGGTGGATTGGCGGATCAACGAGGCCGCTGAGAACGGACTCAGCATGAGGGTATGGGTAAACGACCGGGGTGCAGCCGTTGCCTTGCGCCCAGGAGTAAACCCTCAAGGCTGGATGGACAAGGTTGCACCGAAACTCACTTCAGCTAAACACGACGGCTGTCGAGTATTCGGCGGTTCAAGTTCCATAGTCGGCAAGGATGTCGGACTCCGTGGGTCCCATTGGGCAGAATTCGTCTACGGACGGTGGTTCGACCGGGAAGAGTTCGAAAATGTTGACTTGGCGGAGACGGTTGTGGAGACGTCTAGGCAGCTGACGCCGTTGTTCAATGAGCTGTTGTCCCTCGCTAAGGGCACGCCGAAAGAACCACCCGAGGGTGGCGATGAATCACTCAGGCCCCTTGTTGAAGAGTGGTTGGCCGCAACTGACTACCCGAACCAATGGCACAAAGACGCAGTCTCGCAGCGCGAGCGCTTCGCGGAGTTGTTGGCTCCTGAAAGGATCTCGATAGACGACTGGCAGGAAATCCGCCGTATTTGGACTACGAAGGAGGCTGGTGGCGCGGGGGCTATGGGTACCTTGAAAACCGCACTCAAGGATGCCGACGAATCTGCAATTCGCAGATTTCTAGAGATTGTTCGCTACCTGTGCTGGGGGACAGATCCCGACGTAGAGCGCATTCGCCGAGTTCTTGAAGATGACGAAATGCGGTTTACAGGATTGGGAGAATCCCTGGTCATGAAGTTTCTGTGGATCTCCCACCCAGAACGCTACGGGAACACCTACAAGTATTGGGACGATAACGGAAAACAGGCAATTCTACATAGTCTCAAGATCGAGGAACCCAGCGGTTCTCGGGCCGAAAGGCAATATGAGTCCGCACGGATACTCAACGAGCTAACCGAACCGTTCCTGCCCGGAGACACATTGGCTCAGTCGGAGTTTCTCTGGTGGGTATGCCGTAGGCCCGATGAGCCTGAGCCCGGAGCACTAGAGAATGGTGAGCCTGACCCAGAGGACGAAGCCGACCCGATAGAGGAACTGGCTGCGGAACTGCTAGTCGAGCGGGGGTTCTTGGACGATGCAGTGGCCCTATTGGAGGATAAGGGGCAGGTGATCTTCTACGGGCCGCCAGGGACCGGGAAGACCTACCTTGCCCGCAAGCTGGCCGACGTGCTCACCGCCGATCCGAGCCGGCGGGCGTTGGTGCAGTTTCATCCGTCTAGCTCCTACGAGGACTTCTTCGAGGGATACCGGCCCGAAGCCGCAGGCGACGACATGACCTATCAGCTCACACTAGGACCCCTCGCGCTTATGGCTGAACGGGCCGAGGATTCCCCTGATCTCCAGCATGTGATGATCATCGATGAGATCAACCGGGCCAACTTGCCCAAGGTTCTGGGCGAGTTGCTGTTTTTGCTGGAGTACCGGGACGAGAGCATCCAAACCCTCTACCGGGCCGAGGAAGAGTTCTCGTTGCCGGGCAATCTCTGGTTCATCGGCACCATGAACACCGCCGATCGCTCTATCGCCCTTGTGGACGCCGCCTTGCGTCGCCGGTTCCACTTCATCCCGTTCTTCCCGAACCGCGAACCAATAGCGGGCCTGTTGGATCGCTGGCTCGAGGCGAACGATGAACCTGCGTGGGTGGGCGAGTTGGTGGCACAAGTCAACGACGAACTCAAAGATGCATTAGGTGGGGACGACTTGCTTGTCGGGCCAAGCAACTTCATGA
>VYDF01000262.1:0-274 GCA_009843565.1 Acidimicrobiia bacterium
CGTCTGTTTGCCCGTATCTGTTCTTGCCCCAGCAGGCGATGGTTTGGTCGGTGGCAATGGCACACGAATGGTTGTAGCCGGCGGCGACGGCAATGGATGCACCGTCCAATTTGTAGGCGTGCGGGACTTGGCCCCAGCAGGTGATGGTTTGGTCGGTGGCGATAGCGCAGGTATGGGCAAAGCCGGCGGCGATGGCGGTCCAGGAACCGTCTGCAAGGTCTAACTGCCGCACAGTGATATAGCCACAGAAGATGATGGCGTGGTCGGTGGGGGT
>VYDF01000262.1:284-11948 GCA_009843565.1 Acidimicrobiia bacterium
GGCTTGGTCCTCGCCTGCGGCGACTGCGGTGAACGTGCCGCCTGGGCGGTCTGCCTGCGCGACTTACTTCTCGCCCCAGCAGGTGATGGCTTGGTCGGTGGCGATAGCACACGAATGTCCCCAGCCAGCCGCCACGGCGGAGTACGTCTCGTTGCCGGTGGGAATCGGCAAAGTTGGGTTCGGGTCGGTTTGGCAGCCGCCTGGAACAAGTTGAGTATCGATCTCCAACTGGCAACGGTATGCGTTGAGAAGGTCTTCTTGGTTGGCGATAAGCATGTCCCGAGCGCTGATGTCTTGCTGGGTGGGGTTACTAGGGGGTGAACCCGGTTGGGTAGGTCCCCTAGATGGCTGATTGTTGGCGCACCCACCGGGTACAGCGTGAACGTCGACGTTGAACAAGCAGCGATAGACGTTGAGCAGGGTTTCCTGATTGGCGATGAGCTCGTCCCGCACCTCGATGTCTTGCAACGTGGCCGAAGGCTGGCTGGTGAGCTGGGCGTCCGCAGGCATCGCGACTAGGGAGGTGACAAGCAAGGTCACGGCGATTCCCGCTGCCGCCGAGCGTCCTCGAACCGAGAACATTGCGCGGCGGCCAGTTTTCACACCGGGAAACGTAGCACCGTTTATTTTTTCGGCACCAAGGGCCTCATTGGTTGATCGCAGCGGCGACGTCGGCGGCGATGGAGTTGGCAATATGTGGGGTTTCAGCTTCGACCATGATGCGGAGGACGGGCTCGGTGCCGGAGGGACGAACCAGAATTCGACCGTCTGAACCCAGCGTTTTCTCGGCGGCGGCGACCGCGGCCGACAGGAGGTCTTCATCGATGGGGTCGGGACCGAGGGCCACGTTGTGGAGCACTTGGGGCATCTTGGTCATGGCTTCGGCGGCTAGTTCTCTCAGCGGTAGGCCTCGGCGGGCGACTACCTCCAGAAGCTGCAAGGCGGTGAGCATGCCGTCGCCGGTGGTGGCCAGTGAGGGAAAGATGACATGGCCTGACTGCTCGCCGCCTAGCGCCCAATTCCCCTCCTGAAGTGCTGACCACACGTGGCGGTCTCCAACCGGAGTGGTGACCACGTGGATGCCCCGCTGGGCCATGGCCCGGTGGAAGCCCAGGTTGGTCATCACGGTGACCACCACGGTGTCGCCCAGCAGGCGCCCCTGCTCATGGCGGTCGGCGGCGCAGATAGCGATGATCTGATCGCCGTCGACCAGCTCGCCGGTGTGGTCCACGGCCAACACCCGGTCGGCGTCACCGTCGAAAGCGAGGCCCAAGTCGGCGTTCTGCTTGCGAACAGCCTTGGCCACCGTTTCAGGTCGGGTAGATCCACAGCGGTGGTTGATATTGCGGCCATCGGGGGATGAGTTGATGACGGCAAGAGTCACATCGTGAGCTTGGATTGGCCCGGGGAGAACGCTGGTAGCTGACCCGTGGGCTGCGTCCACCACTACGCAGAGATCGCGTCCGTCGAAGTCAGCGGTATTGGCTACTGCTTGCTGATAGTCCCGCAACAGTCCCGAGCCATCGGAGGTTCGCGGCGGAGCACCGAGTGCGGACACTGCGCTGTCGCTGGAATCGCCCAGGGTCGACTCCAAGGCGGCTTGGACCTCGTCGTCGAGTTTTCGACCATCTGGGCTGAATAGTTTGACGCCGTTGTCGTACCAAGGATTGTGAGATGCCGAGACCATGGCCCCCGGCGTCGAGGCCTGAGCCGCGGCCCAGGCCACTGCCGGGGTGGGGGCCACCCCCATGTCAATGGTGGAGACTCCGACCGAGCTGAAACCAGCAGCCAATGCTGCGGCGAATTCGGCGCTTGATTCTCGGGTATCACGCCCGACCACAACCGGGCCGATAGGGGAGAGCACTTCGGCCGCGGCCTGGGCCAGCCGGACCACGTCGTCGGGCAGGAGCTCTTCGTAGGCTCGACCTCGAACCCCGTCGGTTCCGAAGCGCAGCACTGGAATCAGCCCTCGGGGGTCTGTCTTAGCGCTTGGAGTACTGGGGCGCCTTGCGGGCTTTCTTCAAGCCGTACTTCTTGGATTCCTTCTTGCGATCGTCGCGGGTCAGGAATCCCTCCTGCTTGAGAACTTCCCTCATCTCAGGGTCTAGCGCCACTAGCGCCCGGGAGATGCCCAGTCGCAGAGCTCCGGCCTGGCCGTTGGCTCCGCCGCCGTGCATGTTCACATCTATGTCGTAGATCTCGGCGGTGTTGGTAACTCGGAGGGGAGCCATAAACGCCATCCGGTGGCTCCGGGAGGGGAAGTAGTCCTCAGCTTGGCGTCCGTTGACGGTAACTTGCCCGGTGCCGGGGCGAAGGCGGACGCGGGCGACTGCTCGTTTGCGGCGTCCAGTGGCCTGGGTCAGAGGGGCGGACATCAAGAGTCTCCGGTCTTGGATCGGGCCCCGGCGATCTCCAAAGGCTGGGGCTGCTGGGCTTGGTGAGGGTGGAGCGGCCCGGCGTAGACCTTGAGCTTGCGCAGCATCTGGCGACCGAGACGGTTCTTGGGGAGCATTCCTCGAACCGTTCGGCGCACGGCCTCAGCGGGCTGGGTTTCCAGCAGGTGCCCGTAGCTGGTCTGGCGCAGACCGCCGGGATAGCCGGAGTGGCGATACACCTGCTTGTCGGTGGTCTTGCTTCCGGTGAGCACCACCTTGTCGGCGTTCACGATGATCACATGGTCGCCGGTGTCGAGGTGGGGTGTGAAGCCGGGCTTGTGCTTGCCGCGCAGCACGCTGGCCACCTCGGTGGCCATACGGCCGAGGATGAGCCCCTCGGCATCCACGACGTGCCACGCGCGTTCGATGTCTTTGATTTTCGGCGTGTAGGTGGGCATCGGCTTTCCTTCGGACGCGATCCCGGAAGAGCAATGATACGGCCCCAATTGGGGGAGTGACAACTGCCCCAGCGGGTGTTGTGGCAACAGCCTCACGAATAGGACACCGACCATAGGCACAGGCCGTGGGGTGGGGCCAGGTTGCCGACGGCAGAGCGATCACGGGCGGCCAGGATGGCGGCCATGGCCTCGGGAGGGCGACGGCCGGCGCCTATTTCCACCAGGGCGCCGGTGATGGAGCGAACCATCTGGTGGCAGAAAGAGGAGGCCTCGATCTCGAAGCACAGCAGATTTGGATCGTCTGAGTGCCAACCGGCCCGGTTTACGACGCGCACCCGGGACTTCTCGGTCCCGTCGGCAGCGTGCTGTCGGCGGCAAAACGAAGCGAAGTCGTGCTCGCCCACAACAGCGGCGGCGGCGGCATTCATCTTGTCGACGTCCAGGGGATAGGGGTAATGCCAAGCAGTGGCGGCCAAGAACGGATCGGGCACGTCCCGATTCAGAATTGTGTAGCGATAGGCACGGCTGGTGGCATCGAATCGCGCATCGAAGCCCTCGGGAGCGGCCTCCAGGGCTCGGACCACGATGGTCGGGCCCAGCATGCGGTTCACCGCGGTGCGGACGCGGAGAAGGTCGGCATCTTCAGGGGCGTCGAAGCTCACTATCTGCCCCCACGCATGGACTCCGGTGTCGGTTCGGCCTGCGCAGGTCAGCTCAATGGACTGCCGCAGGCACTTGGTGAGGGCCTCGGTGAGGTCGCCGCCGATGGTGCGGACGCCCATGTTGACGGCGAATCCGTGGTACGACCCTCCGTCGTAGGCGACCGTTGCTCGAACCCGCACGGCCGCTCGGTGTTGCTAGACCAGCTCGATGCGGGCCATAGGGGCGTTGTCGCCGTAGCGGGGTCCCAGCTTGAGAATACGGGTGTATCCGCCGGGCCGGTTGGCATAGCGGGGGCCGATGTCCACTATGAGCTTGTCGGCGATCTCCGGGTCTCCCAGGTGGGCCAGGATCTGGCGGTGGTTGTGCTGGCCGCCCTTCTTGGCCTTGGTGATGAGCTTCTCAGCGACCGGGCGCATGGCCTTGGCCTTGGCCTCGGTTGTGGTGATGGCCTCGGCCGCGATCAGCGAGGCAACCAAATTGGCCATCATCAGCTTCTGGTGTTGCGAGCTGCCGCCGAAGCGGCGTCCTTTGCGTGGTTGTCCGGGCATGGTGGTTTCTGTACTACGAGCGGGGACCGGCGAGGGTGAGACCTCGCTCGTCCAGTTTCTCGTTGACCTCGTCCAGCGACTTCTGACCAAAGTTGGTAATGGCCAGCAACTCGTCCTCGGTGCGGGCCAGCAACTCGCCGATCATGTTGATCTGGGCTCGCTTGAGGCAGTTGCGGGGACGTTCGGAGAGCTCCAGGTCTTCGATGGGCAGATCCAAGTCGGGGGCGCCGGCCAGAGCACTGCCCGCTTCCGCCATGCCCAGCCCCTGGGGCTCGTCGCTCATCTCTTCCACCAACTGAACCAGGGTCCGCAGGGTGGCACCGGCTGAGGCCAGCGCTTCTTGAGGGGTGATGGAGCTGTCGGTCTCGATGTCCAGCACCAAGCGGTCGAACTCAGTGGACTGCTCCACTCGGGTGGGCTCAACGTTGTAGGTGACCCGGCGCACCGGGGAGAAGATGGAGTCGATGGGAATGACGCCGATGGTGGAGTCTTCCTTGTTGGTCTCGGCCGACACGTAGCCCCGTCCCTGGGAGACGGTGATGTCCATGGCCAAGCGGGCCTTGTCGTTCAGCCGGGCGATGACCAGATCGGGGTTGAGCACTTCGACGTCGGGGTTGACGGCCAGGTTCGCCCCGGACAACTCGCCAGGGCCACGCTGGTCGATGCGGAGCTCCACTGGCTCTTCGCTGTAGCACCGGAGGACGAGGTCCTTCAGGTTCAAGATGATGTCGGTCACGTCCTCAGCCACACCGTTGATGGTGTCGAACTCGTGGAGGGCGTCGTCGAAGCGCACCCGGATCACTGCCGCCCCGGGGATCGACGACAGCAGTGCCCGGCGCAGGGAATTGCCCAGGGTGTGTCCGAATCCAGGCTCCAGTGGGCCGATGGCGAACTTCTGGCGGTTGTCTTCCGGCTCGGTAACGGACTCCACGGTGGGTCGTTGCATTACCAGCATGTTCCGGCTCCCTTAGTTCTTGAACTTGAAATGGTGATGTTCAACTTGGTCAGTTCTAGGAATGGTGGTTTGTTTTGGCTTACTTGCTGTAGAGCTCGACAATGAGTTGCTCTCTCACGGGCACATCGATCTGCTCGCGCAGCGGGACGTCTCGCACGGTGGCCTCGAGGCCGTCGTCGCTTCGGCTCAGCCAGGCGGGCGGAGTGCGGTCGAGCACATCCAGGTTCCACGTCACCACGATCATCTCCTTGGCCTTGTCCCGCAGCGACAGCACGTCGTCCTTGCGGAGCCGATAGCTGGGGATGTCGACCCGGCGGCCGTTCACGTTGATGTGGCCGTGAGAGACGAACTGGCGGGCTTGGGGTCGGGTGGCTGCCCAGCCCAGGCGGTACACCACGTTGTCGAGGCGCAGCTCCAAGAACCGCAGCATGTTCTCGCCGGTGACCCCCTTGTGGCGGGCCGCCTCCTTGAAGATATTGCGGAACTGGCGCTCGTTGAGGCCGTAGGTGTACCTGGCCTTCTGCTTCTCTTGAAGCTGGAGCAGATACTCGGATACGTTTCCCCGGCGCCGGGACCTTCCGTGTTCGCCGGGGGGATATGGGCGCCGCTCCAGAGCGATGGTCTCGCCCTTGGTGCCCCATACGTTCACGCCGAGTCGCCGGGATACCCGTGATCGCGGGCCGGTGTAGCGCGACATGTCAGACCCTCCGCCGCTTGGCCGGTCGGCAACCGTTGTGGGGAATGGGGGTGACGTCTTTGATCCCGGTTATCTCGATGCCCACTCCTTGAAGCGAGCGGATAGCGGTTTCGCGGCCCGAGCCCGGCCCGCGGACCTCCACGTCTACTTTCCGTATGCCGTGCTCCATGGCCTTGCGACCGGCCTGCTCGGCGGCCATCTGGGCGGCGAACGGGGTGGACTTGCGAGACCCCTTGAATCCGACATTGCCAGCTGAAGCCCAAGAGAGGACGTTGCCCTGTTGGTCGGCAATGGTCACGATGGTGTTGTTGAAGGAGCTCTTGATGTGAGCCACCCCGTAGGAGATGTTCTTGCGCTCCCGGCGGCGGGGCCGACGCCCTCCGGCTGATGGCTTGGCCATTAGCGAATGATCCCTTCTCGTCTCACTTCTTCATCACCTTCTTCTTTCCGGCGACCGTCTTCTTCGGCCCCTTGCGGGTCCGAGCATTGGTATGGGTGCGCTGGCCGCGCACGGGGAGTCCCCGGCGATGGCGCAGACCCTGATAGCAGCCGATCTCCATCTTGCGCTTGACGTCTTGGCTGGTCTCCCGGCGGAGGTCGCCCTCCACCCGCAGGCTGCCCTCGATGTAGTTGCGCAGTCGGGCCACCTCTTCATCGGTGAGGTCGCGAAGTCGGGTGCTCTCGTTGATATCGGTCTCAGAGCAAACCTGGCGGGCCAAAGACGGCCCGATGCCGTAGATGTAGGTCAGCGAGACCACGGTGCGCTTCTCTCGCGGGATGTCGACGCCGGCGATACGGGCCACAGATCAGCCCTGCCTCTGCTTGTGTCGAGGGTTGGCGCAGATCACTCGCACTCGCCCATGTCGGCGTATGACTCTGCACTTGTCGCAGATTCTCTTGACGCTGGGACGGACTTTCACGGTGTGCCTTTCTATGATCCGTTGTGCCCTATTTCCACAATTAATGGGGCTATTTGTATCGGTAGGTGATCCGGCCCCGCTGGAGGTCGTATGGGGTCAATTCCACTTGGACCCGATCGCCGGGGAGGATTCTGATGTAGTGCATCCGCATCTTGCCGGAGATGTGGGTGAGCACTTTGTGCCCGTTCTCGAGTTCGACTCGGAACATGGCATTGGGAAGGGACTCGGTGACCGTCCCTTCCATGATGATGGCGTCTTCCTTGTTTTTCGCCAAGGGCGACCTCTCCTGACGTCTTGGCAAGTTGGTGCGGCGAACCGCGCGAATAGCGGCCCACTAGGTGAGCCGAATCACCATGCTATCTGGCATCGACGACCTGGGACAAACGGGCGAACACTTCGTCTTCGGTTCCCAGCCCATCAACGACGGTCAGACGACCCCGCTCTTCGAACCAGGCGAGCAGCGGTGCGGTCTCAGCCTCATAGAGCTCAAGTCGGCGAGAAATGGTCTCTTCGGTGTCATCGTCTCGACCTCGGGCCAGCATTCGCTCGGTGACCTCGGCGATGGGAACGTCCAGATTTATGGCCAAATCGGGGCCGGTTCCCCCCAGGATCTCGGCGAGAGCGTCGGCTTGGGCGGTGGTTCTGGGGAATCCGTCCAACAGCACGCCTTGGGCTTGAATGTCGTCGTCGGCCAGCCGCTCGCCCACGATCCCGATCATTATGTCGTCGCCCACCAGGTTGCCGGCGTCCATCACGGCCTTGGCCCTAAGCCCCAGCTCAGTGCCCGCGGCCACCGCGGCCCGCAGCATGTCGCCGGTGGAGACGTGGACCACCCCATAGCGCTCGGCCAAGAACGCAGCCTGGGTACCCTTGCCTGAACCCTGGCGGCCCAGTATGACCAGCACCAAGGGCATTACTTCAAGAAGCCCTCGTAGTTTCTCATCATGAGCTGGCTGTCGATCTGCTTCATGGTTTCCAGGGCCACACCCACGGCGATGAGCACGGAGATGCCGCTGAAGCTATAGGCCGCCGCGCTCCGGCTGTCGATGTACTGGGACAGGGCGATGGCGGGGATGACGGCCACCGCAGCGATGAACAGCGCTCCCGGCAGTGTGATGCGAGACAGAATGCGGCCCAGGTAGCGCTCGGTTTGGCGGCCGGGTCGGATTCCGGGGATGAACCCACCCTGCTTGCGGATCTGGTCGGCCTGCTTGACCGGGTCGAATGTAATGGCGGTGTAGAAGTAGGCGAAGCCCACGATCATCAGGGCGAAGACGATCAGATACACGGTGTCGGCCGGGTCGCCCAAGTGGGTGTTCACCCAGTTTTGGACGCTCTCCCCCCAGGTGTTTTGGTCGGGGTTTGAGTCCGACGGAAGCACGGCGGAGAGCAGGATGGGCAGGTACAGAACCGAACTGGCGAAGATGATGGGAATCACGCCGGACTGGTTCACCTTCAACGGGATGTAGGTGCTTTGTCCGCCGGCCATGCGGCGGCCCACCACCCGCTTGGCGAACTGAACAGGAATCTGGCGCTGGCCGCTCTCCACGAACACGATTGCCACCAGCAGAGCCAGGTACATGAAAGCGATAACGAATACCGCTCCCCAACCCTCAGAAGCTTTCACCAACGAGAACTGGTTGGGAATGGTGGACACCACCGAGGCGAAGATGATCAGCGACATGCCGTTGCCGATGCCCTTTTGGGTGATGAGCTCGCCCATCCACATCAGCAAGGCGGTGCCGGCGGTGAGGGTGAGCACCACCAGGAACACCCGCGGTGCGGTGAAGTTGGGCAGCAGATCGATGGCCTGGTTGGCGTTGCCGCCGGTGAGGCTGAACCCGCCGCCGCCGTTGTGGAACAAGAAGGAGAACGACGTGGCCTGGATGATGGCGATGGCGATGGTCAGATACCGGGTCCACTGGGTGATCTTGCGCTGACCCACCGCACCCTGGTTCTGCCACTGCTCGATTCGGGGGATCACCACGCCCAGCACCTGCATGATGATCGACGCGGTGATGTAGGGGAAGATGCCCAGGGCGAAGATGGCGAACTGCGACAAGGCGCCGCCGGAGAAGAAGTTGAGAAGACCGGTGACGCCACCGGCATCGGCTTGGTTGCGGAGCTGGTCCACGGCGTCGAGGTCGACACCGGGGGAAGGAATGGCCACGCCGAGACGGAAGATCACCAGCATCGACAGGGTGAACAGGATCTTGTTCCGCAGATCAGCTACGCGGAACATGTTTGTCACCCTGGTGAGCACAATGACTCCTTTAGCGGTTGGTGAGAGCGTTGCCCTTGGCCGGTGGCCGCCCGGTGAAGGGCTTGGGCAACACCTCCACGCTACCGCCTGCGGCAGTAATGGCCGCTTTCGCCGATTCGGAGAAGCCGTGGGCTTTGACGGTGACCGCTCGGGTCAGCTCGCCGCGGCCCAGCACCTTGGCCAAAGCGCCCTTGTGCAGCAGCCCCTGCTGGTGCAATACCTCCGGGGTGATCTCGTTGAGCCCGGTGGCCTCAATCACATCTAGGTTGATGGCTTGGTACTCCACCCGGAACGGGTTCTTGAATCCCCGCAGCTTGGGCACACGGCGGGCCAGAGGCATCTGGCCGCCCTCGAATCCCACGGGGATCTTGCTCCGGGCCCGTTGGCCCTTCATGCCCCGCCCTGCGGTCTTCCCACCCTTGCCGGCGATGCCCCGAGCCTTGCGCTGCGGCCGCTTGCGAGAGCCGGGAGCTGGTTTCAAATCATGCACCTTCATGACTCGTCGGTCTCCTCCCAAGAAATCAGGTGGGCCACCTTGTCGATCATCCCCCTGACTTCAGGGGCGTCGGGCAGGGTGTTGGTTTGCCCTATGCCCCGCAAGCCCAATGCCCGCAGCGTGCCCCGCTGCTTGGGCCTGGTGCCGATCTGAGATCGAGTCTGAGTGACCTTGATAGCCATGGCCACTACTCCTCGCTGTCGGCCGAGGCAGCGGCCGACGCGCGCTCCGATTCCCGATAGGCAGCCAGCAGCCCGGCGGGCACGAATTCATCGGCGGGAATGCCCCGGTGACGGGCCACCTCGTCGGGGCGTTTGAGGGCCTTGAGACCGGCAATGGTGGCTCGAGCGACGTTGATGTGGTTGGGCGAGCCCAGCGACTTGCACAGCACGTCGCCGATGCCGGCCTCTTCCAGAATGGCCCGAGCGGCACCACCGGCGATCACGCCGGTACCGGGCGCTGCCGGCTTGAGCAAGACTCTCCCGGCGCCCATCTCACCGATTACCGGGTGGGTGATGGTAGACGAGGCCAGCGGCACTCGAAACAGATTGCGGCGGGCCTCTTCGGTGCCCTTCTGTATGGCCAGGGGTACCTCTTTGGCCTTGCCGTAGCCCAATCCGACCCGGCCTGCGCCGTCGCCGATCACCACCAGCGCGGTGAAGGAGAAGCGGCGTCCGCCCTTGACCACTTTGGCCACCCGGTTGATGTTGATCACCCGGGAGTCGCGCAGCTGGCCGTCGCCACTCGGTGTGGTGGTTGAGGTTGAGGTGTCAGTCATGAATGTCTCCCATGCGAGAGATTTCGGGAGGTATTGAGTGAATTGGAGATGATGGTCACTAAAACTCCAGTCCGGCTTCTCGGGCCGAATCGGCCAGGGCGGCCACTCGTCCGTGGTAGCGGAAGCCACCCCGGTCGAAAACCACCGCGGTGATGTTCTTCTCTTTGGCCCGCTCGGCGATGAGCTTGCCGGCCGCGGCGGCCCCGGCCACATTTCCGGTGGGGCCGGATCGCAATTCGGCCTCGGTGGTGGAGGCCGACACGATGGTGTGACCCGCCGCGTCGTCGATGAGTTGGGCGATGATGTGGCGGTTAGACCGGTACACGGCCAAGCGAGGGCGCTCAGCGGTGCCTTGGATCTTCTTGCGAACCCGGCGATGTCGCCGGACCCGGCTCTGGTGCTTGTGCTTGACGCTGCTCATCGAATCTCCGTTGTCCTACTTAGCGGCCTTCCCGGCCTTTCGGATAATCCGCTCGCCCGCGTAGCGGATGCCCTTGCCCCTATAGGGCTCGGGCTTGCGGATGGCTCGGATATCGGCGGCCACTTGACCCACCGCCTGCTTGTCGAAGCCCAGTACGTGGATGCTCGTTTGATTGGGCACCTCGAAGGTCACGCCGTCGGGCGCCTCGACGTATACCGGGTGGCTGAATCCGAGTTGCAGTTCGATCTTGGCTGCGCCCTGGGCGATGGCCCGATAGCCCACGCCCACAATTTCCAGTTCCTTGCGGAAGCCCTCGCTGACCCCGGTGACCATGTTGGCCAGCAGCGATCGGCTCAACCCGTGCAGCGCCTTGGTGTTGCGCTGCTCGTCGGCCCGCTCGACGACGACGAACCCGTCCTCGATTCGAGCCGAGATGGTTTCGGGCAAATCGTGCTCCAGCGTGCCGCGGTTGCCGGCAACCGTGACATGGGCGCCGTCGATGGCCACATCCACGCCATCTGGCACCGGTATGGGGTTCATTCCATCTCGTGACACCGCGAGCCTCCTACCAGACCACGCAGACGACTTCGCCGCCCATGCGGCGGCGGCGAGCCTCGCGGTCGCTCATCAAGCCCTTGCTGGTGGAAACGATGGCCACTCCGAGACCGCCGAGCACACGGGGAATGCTGTCCGACTTGGAGTACACCCTCAGGCCGGGCTTGGACACCCGGGTGATCCCGGAGATAACTCGCTCCCGCTGGTCGGAGTACTTCATGTCGATGGTGAGGGTTTGCCCGGGGCCGCGCTCGGCCTCGGCCACCTCGAAGTTGTCGATGTAGCCCTCCTGCTTCAAAACGTCGGCCAGCGCCACCTTCATCTTGGAAGACGGCATCTTCACCTCGTCGCGCATGGCGGTGTTGGCGTTGCGTATGCGGGTCAACATGTCGGCGATGGGGTCGGTCATAGTCACAGCCGCATCACCTCTCCAGTTCTTTAGGGTCGATCATCGTTTCAATCACCTCACCAGCTCGCCTTGGTCAGGCCGGGAATTTCCCCGGCGTGGGCCAACTCCCTCAGGCACACCCGACAC
>VYDF01000242.1 GCA_009843565.1 Acidimicrobiia bacterium
GTCGGGGGCCGGGGCCGAGGAGGCGCCCCGTGGGGCCATGGTGAGGGCCATGAGGTCGGTCCACCGGGCGGTGCGGATGGCGTATTCGGCGGTGGACGCCCCCTCGGCTCGAGGCCGGATGGCGTTGCACCGCACCCCGAAACGGCCCAGCTCCCGAGCCGCGGTGCGGGTCAAGCCGATCACCCCCTCCTTGGCCGCCGAATAGGCGCAGTGCGACGGATGCCCGAAGCCCGAACCGGAGCTGGTATTGATGATCACGCTGGTGTCCTGCTGCACCAGATGGGGTGCGGCGTGTTTGATCATGGCGAAGTAGCCCTTGAGGTTGACGTTCACGGTGAGGTCCCACTCCTCCTCGGTGAAGCGCCAGATGTCGTTGTTTCGCCCCGCGGTGGCGTTGTTGACCAAGATGTCCAGCCGGCCGAAGGCGTCCACCGCCTGTTCGACGATTTCGGCTGCACCGTCCCAGGTGGCCGAGGTGCCACTGGCCACCGCCTCGCCCCCGGCATCGTTTATCTCGTCTGCCACCCGCTCGGCGTTGGCCGCCACCCCCTCGGGGGTCTTGCGAATGCCCAAGTCGTTGACCAGCACTTTGGCCCCTTCAGAAGCCAGCAAACGGGCATGTTCTCGCCCGATGCCACCCCCCGACCCGGTCACGATTGCCACTTTGCCTTCCAGCCGATTTCCCATTCCCCCACCGTAGTGGGGTGTGTCTTGGGTTTAGCCGTCGATCCGCTTCAGGTATTTCTGTCGGCCGCGCTCGCCAATGCGGCGGAAGGCGGGATAGATCCGGGGGATGATGGCCGGGGTCCACTGAGCGGCCCTCGCCGACAGGCTCTCGTGGAACGGCACGTAGATTTCCAGCTTGGGCTTGTCCAGAGCTCGCTCGTAGGCGTCGGCCACGTCTTCTACCGTCCTGACTGCGCTCAGGAAGTTGAGGGCGCTGCCTCCGGCCCGGGCCTCGTGTTGCAGCATCGGGGTGTCCACCGCGGTGGGATAGATGCCGCAGACATGCACGTCGGTGTCCCATAGCTCGGTGTTGAGCGCGGCCAGAAAGGCCCGCAAGCCGGCCTTGGCCGCCGAGTAGGCGGCCGACGCCGGCAGCGGGCAGATCCCGCCCAGTGACACGGTGGCCATGAGGTGGCCGCGATTGCGGGCCAGAAACTCAGGCAGCGCAGCCCGAATTAGCTGGATCGGCGAGCGCAGCATCACATCGATATGGAGATCGAGTTGGTCGGGACTGAGCCCCGCAACGTGGTCGGGGATGATGACCCCGGCGTTGCAGACCAGCACGTCGAGTTCCTGGCGCCATTCACCGGCGATCCGCTGGCACAGCTCGGCGAGGCTCTGCTCGTCGGCCAGATCGCAGCCCACCGCAGTGGCCTCAGGGTCGATTTCGGCCGCAGCACGATCGGCCAACTCCGCGGTGCGGTCCACGGCGATGACGTGATAGCCCCGCTGGGCAAAACGGCGGGCCACGGCGGCGCCGATGCCGGAGGCCGCGCCGGTGATGAGGGCTGTGCTTCGAGTCATGGTTTCCCTCCTTTGGGAAGGCCGACCTTCTTGCGCACCTGGGCGAGGATCTTCCGGTAGGCCTTGATCTCGACGTAGTCGGCGTGGCGGTCGGTGTCGATGTATCGGCGCCCGCCTCTCACGTCGGGGTGGTGATTGGCCTTCAGGTCTTGGAAGGCCCGCGCCGTCTTCGAACCGGGGGGCGCGGTGGCGTCGGCCACGATCAGCTCGGCCATCTTCTCGAAGTGCGAATAGGCGGCCGAGGCGAACTCCACGTAGCCCAGCGCGGCGAGATTGGGGCAGTTGCGGGCGAAAATCCCCAGGTAGAGCTGGGGACGACCTCTTTTGAATTCCAACAGCCCTTCGGCGAGAAACGGAACATAGCGATCAAAGCCGGTGGCGGCGATCACCAGGTCGATCTGCTCCCGGCTTCCGTCCACGAACACCACATGGTCGCCGTCGAGCCGTTCGACATCGGGCTTGGCGATGCAGTCGCCGTGGCCCAGGTGGTGCAGGATCAGCGAGTTCATCAGCGGGTGCGTCTCAAAGAGCTTGTGATCGGGCTTGGGGAGCCCGTAGCGGCGAAGATCGCCGTTGATCATCCGCAACAGCACCTGGAAGAAGCGGACCTCCAGCCAATGGGGCAGGCTGGGGCCTCGTTCGCCGAATACGTCGGACGGCGTTCCGGCGATGTACTTGGGAATGAAGTGGTAGCCCCGGCGCACGCTCAAGAAAGCCTGGACAGCGCTGACCGACGCGTCGCAGGCGATGTCGGCCCCCGAGTTGCCTGCTCCCACCACCAACACCCGCTTGCCGGTGAACTCGTCCGGCGACCGGTAAGTGACCGAATGGCGCACCTCTCCGTTGAACTGCCCCGGCCAGCTCACCTCGTGGGGTTCCCAGTTGACCCCGTTGGCGCAGATCAGATAGCGGCAGCGGCGGGTCTCGCCGGCGCCGAGCTGGAGCTCCCACAGGCCGTCGGACCCGAGGGCGGCCCTTGCCACTGGGGTGTTGAATCGAACATGGCGGCGAAGATCGAACTCGTCGGCGAAGGCTTGGATGTAGTCCAAGAGCTGTTGGTAGTTGGGGTAGTCCGGATAGTGCTCGGGCATCGGGAAGCCGTCGAATCCCGACAGGGTGCGCGACGAGATGAAGTGGGCTGTCTCGTACATGGGAGAGCCCGGCGCGTCGATGTTCCAGATGCCGCCCACATCAGCATTGCGCTCGAATATCTCGAAGGTTGCCGATGTCTGGCTTAGGCGCCGGGCAAGGATGAGGCCCGCCGGCCCCGCTCCCACCACCCCGACATCTAGTGGTGCCAACAAGGCGCCCCAGAAACTATCCGAAGGAGGCGGCGGCGTCGCCGGGGCGCAGCACGAAGAACTCCATGCCGTCGTCGCCGCAGGTGAAGGAGTACTCGTGGTTGGCGGCCAGGATGACAGAGTCTTTGGCCCTCAGTTCCATGGATGGACCATTGGCGCCGCTGGGCCACACCTCACACCCGCCCGAAACCACGATCAGCAGCTCATTCTGATCGTGGCTGTGGGGAGGGACGTGGTAGCCAGCGGGCATGGTGCTGTACTGACACCAAAGCCCCCCCACCCCCCGGGCCACGTGCTTGCGCCCCGCGCCGAGCTCCTTGGCCTTTTCGATCAGTTCTTTGGGGGCATTGGCGTTCTTGGACTCATCAACCCACTCGATGTCGTCAAATTTCAGGACTCTTGGCTCTGTGCTCATGTCGTTCCTTCACTATCGGGCCGGTGGGCCGTGGACGAGTTTGGCGAATTCGGTGGCGAACAGCTCCGAGGTGCCCGACTGGTGAGTGGCCCGCCATTGCCGCCACGGGCACACGTCATCCCAGCGGTGCAATGTCTCGAAATCCAAGTTGGCGACTACCAGGCCTTCGGTGTCGCTTCCCTCGGCGTAGATGTGGCTGAAATCGGGAAAGTCGGGACCGCAGATGAGACTGTGGCCGGCGTAGTTGGCGGGCAGAGCCCCTGCGAAGCTGTCTTCCTGGCTCTCGTCGGTGTCGATACCGCCGACTTGGTTGGCCGAGATGGTGAAGACGAAGTTCTCCTGTCCTCGGGTGGCGGCCACCCGGCGCATGGACTCCACCTTGTCGGGACCGCCGGCAAACGCGGCGGTGGGGTTGACGATGATCCTGGCCCCTTGCAGAGCCAGCAAGCGGCTGCCCTCGGGATTGAGCCAGAAGTCGTAGCAGATCTGCACCCCGATAGGCCCGTAACGGGTCTCAAAGACATCCAAGCTGGTGCCGGGCCGAAACGTAACCCCCTCGGTCACAAACGGCAGCGAGCCCAAGTGGAGCTTGCGGTAAGTGCCGATGATGCCTTCGGGACCGATCACCGCTGCGGCGTTGTAAAGCGAGTCAGGGTCGTGGAAGTCCTGCTCGATCATGCCCACCACCAGGTACATGTCGTGCTCGGCAGCCAATCGAGCCAGGGTCTCAGTGGACGGCCCAGGCACAGTCTCAGCCAACCTTCGGTGCAGTCGGCACGGTCCGCCGATTCGCTTGCAGTCGTCGCAGTGGATTGCCCCGGTCAGCGCCTCTTCGGGGAACACCAAGAGGCCGACCCCAGCGTCTGCGGCTTCGGCGATCCAGCCGGTCATCTTCTGAAGGTTGGCGGCCACATCGGCAGGAACCGGGGTGAAGTCCACCGCTCCCGCCCGAAGCCGGGTCTCATAGCCGCAATAGCGCTCTGGGATCACTGTCGTATTATCGCCTGTTTTCGTCAATCAGCCGCCTCAGGGCGAGGTTTTGGCCGCGGGGCGGACCTTGGGGGCGTCCTTCCAGTGGGGCACGCCGTGCTCTTCGTTGGCTATCCACCATTCGCCGTTGGTGATGGAGGCCCAATGTGAGTGATTGAGCTGGTGAAGGGTAAAGCAGGCCGACAGCGCGGTGTTGAATCCCTGGGCATCCATGGTCTGGTTCACCGCCTCTTTCACCAACAGTGCAGCCATGGTGGGCACTGCGGCGATGCGCTGGGCGAACTCCAGGGTCTGCTCCGAAAGGGTCTCGTAGGGAAACACTTTGGACACCATGCCCATGGCGTGGGCCTCATGGACATCGATGGAATCGCCGGTGAGCAGCAGTTCCTTGGTCTTGCGGGGGCCGAACTCCCAGGGGTGGGCGAAGTACTCCACCCCCATCATCCCCAGACGGGTGCCCACCACATCGGCGAATGAGGCATCCTCGGCCCCCACGATCAAATCGCAACTCCACATGAGCATCAGCCCGGCAGCCAATACCGGCCCCTGCACCTGGGCGATGGTGATCTTGCGGAGGTTGCGCCACCGCTTGGTGTTCTCGAAGAAGTAATGCCACTCCTGGAGCATCAGCTTTTCCGAGCCTCGCCGCTGGCCACCATTGATCTGCCAGGTGGGGTGCTGGTCGGGGCCGGGCATCCGCTCTTCGATGCTCACCTTGGTGCCCATGTCGTGGCCGGCTGAGAACATCGGGCCGACCCCGCCCAAGATCACCACCCGCACATCGTCGTCGGCTTCAGCCACCAGAAAGGCCTCGTTGAGCTCAACCAACATCCCCCGGTTCTGGGCGTTGCGGGCTTCAGGCCGATTCAGCATGATGCGGGCGACTTTTCCGTCGTCGAACGTCTCGTAAGTCAGATACTGGTAGTCCATTTCCCTAGTCTCGCCCATTCGCGAATACGGTGCGCTGCCGGGCCCGGTTCTAGTGTCAGGTAGCCCCGATACCCCTCTTCAGGAGCATCCATGATCGAGTCCCATCACGTCGATACCGCCGGACTGCGGTTCCACTACCTGGCCGCGGGCAGCGAAGCCGCACCCCCTGTAGTGCTGCTGCACGGCTTTCCGCAGACTTCTCATATGTGGCGCCACCAGATCCCGGTGCTGGCCGAGCACTACCGGGTCTACGCTCCCGACACCCGGGGCTATGGCGGCACCGACAAACCCCGCATACGGGTCAGCCGAGATCTGTTGGCCCGCGACATAGTGGACTTCATCGATGCTCTGGGCATCGAGCGCTGCTCGCTGGTGGGCCACGACTGGGGCGGGGTCATCGCCTTCAAGGCGGCCTTGGAGTATCCCGATCGGTTCACCCGGCTGGGGCTGGTGGACACGCTGTGCACCGTGTGGATCCCGTGGGGCATCCACGGCTATTGGTTCAAGTGCGAGCCCGAGGCCGAGCAGTTCTGGGAGCGCCACGCCGGCGAGTTCATCAACTCGATCTTCGGCGGCGTGGAGGGAAGCTACGGTCCGCCGCCCCACTCCCCTTGGAAAGCCCCGCTGGCCGAAAGCGATGCCCAAGACCCCGGCCGGGCCATGTCCGACTGGGATCCGAGCAAGTATTGGAACGCCGACGATGTGGAGCATTACCGGGAGGCGTTCGACCAGCCCGGTTCCCACTTCCACGCCGTCTCCTACTACCGGGATGCCCTGCCGTTCCACTTCCCCGACGAAGACGGCAATCTGGTGTATCGAACCCCGGCCCAGGTAGCCGAGATGTGGAACCATCCCGGCCTGCTGTTCAGCCACCCCGACTTCGGGATTTTTCCGGTGTACGGCCCCGAAGACCTCGGCCGCACCTACCCTCATCCTGCGCTGTACCTGTACTCGGCGTTCTTGATGCCCCAGGCGTTCGAAGACGGATTCCCCGCCGACGACCACATCCCCCACGGCAACCCCTACGCCGACTCCTTCGTGGACCATTTTCCCGACTACCGGGCCCGCGCCGCCGGCAGCGGCCACTTCATCCCCGAAGAAGACCCCGAGCGCACCAACGAGGTGCTTCTGGCCTTCCTGGCCGGCGAGATCTAGGCCGCTAACGCCGGTTGAAGCGGCGGAGGCGCAGGCTGTTGGTGACCACGAACAGCGACGACGCCACCATGGCGGCCGCGGCGTAGATCGGCTCCAAGATGCCGGCAGCGGCCAGGGGAATGGCCGCGGTGTTGTAGACAAAGGCCCAGAACAGGTTGCCCCGGATGGTGTTCATTGTGCGGCGGCTCAGGGCAATGGCGTCGGCCACGGCTCCCAGATCAGAGGTCATGATGGTGAGGTCGGCGGCTTCGGCGGCCACATCGGTGCCGGTGCCCATGGCGATGCCGATGTCGGCCTGGCTGAGGGCAGGGGCATCGTTGATGCCGTCACCCACCATGGCCACCCGGCGGCCCTCGGCTTGCAGGCGGGCGATCTCAGCGGCCTTTCCATCGGGTCCGACGCCGGGCACCACCCGGTCGATGCCCAACTCGTCGCCGGCGGCTTGGGCCCGGCGGGGATGGTCTCCGGTCAACAGCACGGTGTCGAGCCCCAGGGACTTGAGAGCGGCCACCGCGGCGGGGGCGGAATCCCGCAATCGGTCGTCCACGGTTATCACCGCCTCGGCCGCCGAACCCCGACCGACAAGCACCGCCACCCGACCCATGGCCTCTACTTCGCCAGCAGCCAGCTCCACTGTCTCGGGCACTCGGTCGAACAGGTCTCTTCTGCCCACTCGAACCTCGGTGCCGTCCACCGTACCGACCGCACCAGAACCGGGATGATTCTCGAAGTCGGTGACCTTTCTCCCGGCGTCGGTCACCGCGGCAATGGCCCGTCCGATGGGGTGCTCCGAGCGGGCCTCCACCGACGCAGCCAAGGCCAGCAGTTCGTCGGAGTCGGCCCCGGGAGCATCGATGTCCACCACCTCCATGCGGGCCTCAGTGACCGTGCCGGTTTTGTCGAACACCACGGTGTCGAGCTGCCGGGTGTCCTCCAGCATCTCGCCACCCTTGAGAATGATCCCGAGCTGCGATCCCCGCCCGGTGCCAACCATCACCGCTAATGGCGTGGCCAACCCCAATGCGCACGGACAGGCCACAATCAGCACGGCCACCGCGGCGGTAAACGCTTCCGAGGAGGGCTGACCGGCCACCAGCCAGCCGATCAGCGTGGCCACCGCAATCACCACCGCGGCGGGCACGAATACCGCCGAGAGGCGATCGGCCAATCGCTGGATGCGGGTGCGGTTGGTCTGGGCCTGCTCCACTAGCTGCATGATCCGGGCTAGAACGGTGTCGGCCCCCACACCGGTGGCCTGCACCACCAGCGAACCGTTGGCGTTGACCGAGGCACCGAGCACGGAATCGCCGGGGCCAACCTCGACCGGGACCGGCTCACCGGTGACGAGAGAGATGTCCACCGCCGAGAAACCGTCGACCACCACGCCGTCGGTGGCGATCTTCTCGCCCGGGCGCACAACGAACCTGGTGCCCACCTCAAGGGTGGCCACCGGCACATCGGTTCCGTCTTCGAGGCGAGCAACGGGAGCAACCAGCTCGGCCATGGCTCGCAGGGCATCCCCCGACCGGCGGCGAGCCCGGAATTCCAAATGGCGGCCAAGCAATACAAGCACCACGATCACCGAGCCGGTCTCGAAATAAAGGTGGCCGTCACCGATCTGTGCGGCCAGCACCACCGTGGACCAAATCCACGACGAAGCGGTGCCCACCGACACCAGCGTGTCCATGGTGGCGGTTGCATGGTGCAGCTGCACCCAGGCCCGCCGGTGGAATCCCCATCCCAACCAGAAGACCACCGCGGCACTCAATACCGCGGCCAGCCAATCTGACGCGGAAAATCCCAGATCAAAGGCGAAAGGGTCAACCATGGTCAACAACAGCACAACCGTGCCCATCACCCCAGATGCGATGAGCCGCCGCAATTGCACGGGCTGGGCGGCAAGCTCGGCGTCGAGGCCTTGGGGAACGCGTGCCGAGTAGCCAGCAGAAACCACCGCAGCTTCCAATTGGGCATCGGCGACGGCCTCATCGCAGGCCACCGAAGCCCGACCCGAGGCGTAGTTCACTCGGGCTTCCACAACCCCATCGACCGCGGCCAGGCTGCGCTCTACGCGCGACACGCAGGCCGAACAGGTCATACCCTCAACAATCAATGCAGCCCGTCGCATCGCCACGAACCAAGTCTACGGATTGGACGGAAAAACTATTCCTGAACCAGCTCGATGAGGGTGCCGAAGGCGCCTTTGGGGTGTATGAAGGCGACGGTGGTGCCCCGCGAGCCGGGGCGGGGCTCAGAATCGATGGCGGTGGCACCGGCGGCGACCATGGACTCCAGGGCGGCGGCGCAGTCGTCCACTCGATAGCCGATGTGGTGGATGCCCTCGCCCCGCTTGGACAGGAACTTGGCGACCGGCGAATCCTCCCGGGTGGCCGCCGTGAGCTGCACATACGACTCGGCTACCTTGACCAGAGCCTCCTCCACGCCGTCGCGCTCCACGATCTCGCGGTGCGCCACAGAGGCCCCGAAAGCCGTCTCATAGAAGGAGATGGCCTCTTCCAGATCGTGGACCGCAATGGCAATGTGATCGATCTCAGTGAGAAGCATGGCCTGGTCAGTCTAGGCAGCCCCTAGCGGAAAGCTGCTGTTGACGCTGCTTGGTCAGGCCGCCTCGCGTTGAGCGGATTCGCCTTCCAGCGCCTCCCAGAGTTGATCGCGAAGTGCTTCGGCGTCGATACCGTCCATCTGGTTGGCCGCCACCACTCCTTCGATCATGTCGGCCAGTACCGCTACCCAAACACGGTTGCGAACCATCACCGAGACCGTCACCGAGCCATCGCCATGGCGGGTCAGCGCGCGTCGGCGGCCGATCTTCCGAGGCGGGCTGCGAAAGCTCGGCACGACCAGCCCCTGACCTCGTATCGCCATCCCCAGCTGTCGGGCCGCCTCGGCGAACGCCAGGCATCGACCAGTGCTGTTCTCCTGCCCGCCGCTGTGGCCGTGGATGACCCGCATTCCCTGGGACGTGTTCCCTCCGGTCTCCTCTTTGGTCTCCTTGATTTCCTTCATGAACCCAGTATCCCGATGGGAGTGACAGTTTCTCATTCAGCTCAGATCGAGCACTTTGGTGCGGCCCCTGATCACCCACCAAAGGGCGGTGGCAGCCAAGAGAACCCCGGCCCCGCCCACCGCGATGCGGGGTCCGATCAAGTCGGCCAGAGCCCCTTGCAACTGGGCGCCAAGGGGCAGCCCAGCCAACAAGGTGATGAGGTACAGGGCCAATACCTTGGCCCGCAGTGCCTCCTCCACCTGGAGTTGGATCACGGTATTGAGCGTGGCCGCGGTAGCGATGTGCGATGCCCCCAATGCGGCCAGAGCCACCACCGCCAGCCAGTAGTAGGGCGACAGCGCGAACCCCAACAGCGCGATGCCATAGATCGGCCAACCGAATCCCACCAGGAGGCTGCGGGGCACGCGGCTGCCCCGGCCGGCCACAAACGGAGTGTTGAGCATCGCTCCCACTCCGGTGGCCGCAGCCAGGATGCCGTATTGGGTTTCGCCCACCTCGAACACATCATTGGCAAAGACCACCACCAAGTGGATGACCGGCTGGCCGAAGAAGGCAATGACCCCGGCAATCAGAATGGACAAGCGGATGCCAGGTTGATCGGCGACGTAGCGAACTGCGGCCGCGGCATCCTTGAATACATTCGGCCTTTCGCCATCCGCGGGAGCCAGTCGGGGCAACTGGATCAGAATCAGGGCCAGCAACGCGGGCACATACGTCAGTGAATTGGTGAAAAAACACCATCCAGGACCGCCAATCGCCAGCACAACCCCACCGATCATCGGACCGACCGCCCGAGAGGCATTGAACTGGGCTGAATTCAAGGTGACGGCGTTCAACAGGGCACCGCGAGGCACCAGTTCGCTCACGAACGCCTGCCAGGCGGGAAGCTGGATGCCGTTCACACACCCGTTCACCACCCCCAAGGCGATGTAGGCCAACGGCCGGTCCACTCCTGAGGCCCACATGGCTGCGAAGCCCAAGGCAATGAGCGCTTGGGCCGTGTTGGTGAACATCAGCATGATCCGACGGGGGAAGCGGTCGGCCAGCGCCCCGCCGACCATCCCCAAGAACACCGCCGGCAGGGTCTGCATCATGGCGGCCAAGCCCACCCAGGTAGCGCTGTCGGTCAGCTTCTCGATGACGAAGGCCAGCGCGATCATCTGCACCCATACGCCGGAGTTGGAAATGAGGGCGCCGGACAGAAACAGGCGGTAGTTCGGGTACGACAGCGCTTGTCGGGCGCGCCGAGGATTCCCGGAAGTGGTCACTGAGCCAACCTAACCCCTGTACCTCTATTCTCAGGACATGCCCCTCGTATTGACGGAGATCGACGACGGCGTTGCCATCGTGACCCTCAACCACCCCGAAGTGCGCAACGCGGTCAGCCTGGAGATGAACCGGGAGCTCGATGCGGTGTTCGACGACTTGGAGGCCGATGAGTCGGTGGGAGCGGTGATCCTCACCGGCACGCCTCCGGCATTCTCCGCCGGCGCCAACTTGGACGAGCTGCTCGCTGCTGACGATCCCAGGAGGCTGAGCTCCATTTACGCCGGCTTTTTGCGGGTGGCCCACACCCCGCTGCCCACCGTGGCCGCGGTGAACGGCCCGGCGGTGGGGGCAGGCATGAACTTTGCCTTGGCCTGCGATGTGATTCTGGCCGGGCACAGTGCGATGTTCGAAAGCCGATTCCTCCAGATCGCCATCCACCCAGGGGGAGGCCACACCTGGCGCTTGCGCAACATCTGCGACCGCCAAACGGCTATGGCCATGGTGCTGTTCGGCGAGCGCCTCGACGGGCCGCGGGCCGCGGAAATCGGGTTGGCCTGGAGGTGTGTCGACGACGATGCCCTGCTGGAGGAGGCCCGACGCATGGCCCGACGTCCAAGTCGCGCCCCCCGAGAGCTCACCAAGGCCATGAAGCAGACCATCCTCGATATGGATGGAATCACCGACAGTGCGGCGGCGGTGGCCCGAGAAGTCGAGCCACAGGCTTGGTCGATGACTCAGCCCGAGTTCAAGGAGCGGGTGGGCGCCCTCAAGGAGGCCATCAGCAAATCGAGCTAGCTGGCTAGCTCATCCAGCCGGCCACCAGCTCTGGTCCCCGCACTTGCCATTCCTCCGAGGTGATGGCGTAGCGGACGTGGTCTTCCCAATTGCCGTTGATTTCCAGGTAGCGCAGGGCGACGCCCTCGTCGCGGATGCCCAGCTTCTCCACCACCCGGCGGCTGGCCCGGTTTCGGGGGATGATGTTGATCTGCACTCGGTGCAGCCCCAGAGTTTCGAAGGCGTAGTCGAGCACCACCACCAAGGCCTCGGGGGCATACTCCTGCCCGGCGTGCCGGTGATCAATCCAATACCCAACATGGCCGCTTTGGAACGGACCCCGCTGCACCCCAGACAGGTTCATCTCCCCCACCAGCCGACCCTCGGCGAACACCCCGTATCCGTAGCCGGCGTCCATCTGGCGCTCCCGGTCGCGGGCACTGCAT
>VYDF01000205.1 GCA_009843565.1 Acidimicrobiia bacterium
CCCCCTGGACCGGTCGAAACCCGCCACCACACCTGTCGCAACCCCCCGAACCGGTCGAAACCCCCACCAGCCCGAGATTCCGGGCCATACCAACGACCGGCCTGCCCGAGAATCCCGCGTGCGCCCCGCCACACCCCGTCCGGGCTCTTGGCTACACCCAGCCCGCCATTCCAGAACCCGACTGCCACCGCCAGGACATCGGCCTCCAAGCAGGGCTCTGCTTCGTTTCCGGGCGCGCTGGATGGCGTCGGGGCGGGTTACGATGATGGTCATGAGTCGCCGCGACGATGTATTGGTGAAATACGGGGCCGCTATCCGGGCCGCAGCCGAGCGCAACCATGCCCGCGCCATCGCGCTGGTGGGGTCAGTGGCCCGCGGCGAAGACTCCCACAGCAGCGATTACGACTTCCTGGTGGACTTCGAAGACGGCGTCACCCTGTTCGACATCGGCGGCCTAGAGGCAGACCTCGAAGACCTGCTGGGCGCCCGGGTCGACGTCGTACCCCGGTCATGTGTGCGAGAGAGCTGTCGCGCGATGCTCGACGACGCCATCCCGCTGTGACCCGAAGAGACGAGGAGCGGATACGAGACATCCTCGGGGCTTGTGACCGGCTCGCCCAGATAGCAGCCCGGGGCCGGTCCGTGTACGACGGCGACTGGGTGGTCAGAGACGCCGCGAACTACAACCTCACGGTCATCGGGGAAGCGCTCGACCGGCTCTCAGCCGAGTTCATCGCCCGCCATCGCAACCTTCCCGTGAGGCAGGCGAAATCTCTTCGCAACAAGCTGGCCCACGAGTACTTCGTCGCCGACCCCGACATCTTGTGGGCCACCATCACCCAAGATGTGCCCGCCCTGGCCGCGAAGATCGCCGCAATCCGCGGTTCTGCTGGCCAATAGGACCACGAAGAGGGCACGAAGAGGGGAGGCCCAATCCTCTGCTCGCCGGCCGGACGCGACAGCGGGGACGACACCTCAGTGCTGTCCCCGCTGTTCTGCCCGCGGCGGGGGTGAGGTGTTGTGCGGGCTCGGCTAGAAGCCGACTTCTATGTCGACCGCGTTGGAGGGGTGCATCAGCCGCGAACGCTCGCGCACCTCGACTAGCGAGGGCGCGTCGAGGCGCTGCACCAAGAACGCGCCGTGTGAGGGCGCTCCGTCGGGACGGTCGCAAAGTATCTCTTCCCAGTCGTCGTCGAACAGGTCTCGGCGCACCTCCTCGTACAGCGGCTCACCCCGGATCAGATAGGCGACTACCGCAGTGTCGAATTGCACTTCCCAGCTCGGCTGGTGCATACCGTGCTCGTCGGGTTCGGCGGCGACTGTCACCGACTGCCACCCGTCGGGAACCGGGGTGCCCGCGGGCACCAGCCTCACCGCGCTTTCGGTGTCGGGTGCCTCGTCGCTTGGCTTCACCAGATGGAGGTGGGAGCCGCGGCGAGCATCCGCTGATCGGCTGTGATTGGTTGTTGCGCTCTTCATGGCCGCCACCTTCGCCCAGCCGACCGGTCGCTGCCGGTCGCAACCCCGGCGAGAAGCGGTCGGAACCCGGTGGGGGTCGCGGTCAGCGGCCGCATCAGTCCAGCCCGATGTCCGGTGCACTGTCTCGGGCCCGGCCAGGCGTCAGGTCGTCGCCTACCAGGGCGCTCAGCGCGCGTGCCGACTCCTTGGGAACCCTGGTTCGCAACATCCCCGCGTCCACCGCTCGGGCGATGTTGGGGTCGATCGCCAAGGTGGCCACCACCGGTGTTCCGATGGCCCGCTCGCAGTCGCTGCGGGTCAGCGCCCGCCCAGCCTCGGCCACCAGCACCACCCCGGATGGACGCAGCGGCAAGCTCACCGTGCGGCGCAGCGCCAAATAGCAGGCCCGGGTCACCAGGATCGACTGATCCGAGGCGGCCATGATCTTGTGCTCGAGGCCGTCCTGCCAGTCGTCGTTGTGGCCGAGGCCCAGCGTGCCCATGTCCACGACAGTGGTGCCGTCTTGTTTGAGCCACTCGACCAGCTCGTCGGCCCGCCGCCCGTTGATCGGCCCGGTGCCCTTGGGCAGAAGCGACAGGTTCGGCGTCAGCTCCACGAGCTCCCGGCCCAGCGCGTCGGCGCTCAGGTCGCTGCGGGCCCATCGGGCCAGCCCGCTGTCGGCGATCTCGGCCGTGCCTAAGATCGCCGGCTGGTCGCGGCCGAAGTCCACTAGCCGCACAGGGCGGTCGCGCTCCTGGGCCGCGCAGATGGCGGCCAGCGCCGCCGCCGTCGATGTTCCCTGGCCGCCTTTGAGGGACCACATTGAAATCAGCATGACTGCTCTCCTTCCCCGGCAAGGCGCCGGCGCGGGTCGAAAATGCACCCCGCACCCTCGCAGCCGCCTCCGGTCGCTAGCGGTCGCTGGCGGTCGCTTCCCGCCGATGCCACTGCGCTGGCGCGACCGGTTCAGAGGTGATGACGATCGCCGAGTTGGCGCAAGGCATCCCGAGACCGGATCGAAGCCTCAACTCTCCTTCAGCCCCGCGCGAAGGAAGGGAGCGGAACCACGGTGTCGCTTGAAATGAGCGTTCTCTAGGACGGGGCTTGGAGCCACCACACCCAGCTGTGGCCCTCGACGGGTGGTTGCCGTAGGAAGTGATCGAGGGCGGCGATGAGGTTGGCGGGGTAGGCGGCAGTTCGGCGGTTGAATCGGTTTCGGCCGGTGAAGATCACATTGGGATGGGGAGCATCGAGTGTCGCCCGCCGTGAAATCAATTTGGCAAAGTCGCGCACGTTCTCGGTAACGATGGCTCGGTGTGTCTCGGCTGCAAATAGGAGGAGATCCGCGTCGGCCATGCCTCGCAAAAGCGGATCGCTCGAAACCGCATGGACATCGTGACCAGACTCTTGCAGCACCCGAGCAACTGTCGGGCTATGCATCTCGTCAAGCAGCAGCTTCACCGGGCAAGCAAAGTCTGTTGGCGCTCCCAAAGTGCCTGATACTTCTCGGTGACCTCCTCCTGAGCGGCGATCTCGGCGTCCATCTCCGCGGTGTGCTCTGCGTAGTAGGCCAGAGCAGCGTCAACCAGGGACTCGCGCAGGCACATCATTTCGGCGACCCTGGCCCGGCGCTCCTCAACTGGCACGTCTCCACCTACGAGAGCTGACACCACGTCGGCCACTTCGGGACCTCCGACCAACACGGCGCGGCGGCCGGCAGGTCCATCGCGAAAACAGATGGCAGGGTGCTCTTCCATTCGGAGACCCTCTTCGATCAGGCGCGCAGCCAGTGATGACATTGAAGAGTCGCGTCGATGGGCATGGTCCCTGAGCCGGTCGAGGGACGACTCATCGGGGAAGCGGATCGACATCACACACATGACTACATCGTAGACAATTGCAGTTGAAACTGCTCGCTTGGTTTGACGGTCGAGGCGGGAAATCCCGCTACAGGCGTCACAGGCCGCAGTCGAACAGGGCCGGCTGGACTGCCTCCGGCTCCATCAGCCGGTCCAAGAGCCTTACCTGGCTGGCTCTTTGACAGGCGGCGTCTGCTTGCTCCAAGGCGGTCTCGGCTCCCAGCCCTCTGTGAAGGGCCATTGCGGCCGACCACACCAGCTGAGCGGCCATCACCGTGGCCGACACCGCCATTTCCGCTCTCACGCCTGCCACGTCGGCTGCCATATCGCCCTCGGCGGCCAACCGGACGGCCAGCTCAGACCCTGGAGGGGCGACCAGTGCCTTCCGCAGCACCGGCAGCTCGTTGAACGGTGCGGGAACCGGCCCGCGCACCAGCATCTGATTGGCGCTGGCGCCCAGCCTCGCCACTGCCGTCAACAGCTCCACTGTGGGGGCACCTCTGGTTGGAAAGGGCCTGTCGAGCGCCTCATACACCAAGATCCGAAAGGCGCACTGAACGACCCGGTTCTGAGATCCCGATGCGCTGTCAGGAAGGATCTTCCAGCTTGGACGCGAATTGAGCCGGGCGAACATTTCCTTGGCCCGCTCCCACTCTGCTATTCGGGCCGGGTCTATGGCCCACTCCGTGGCCCTGTCCGCGGCCGTCACCATCCACGCCGATGCTGCGGCCGACGCCTCGGCCAGCAGATTGGCGCTGTCCCCGCCGCTGGTTTGTTCGGCGTGCTCCAACCGCCCGCAAGGGCGGCCCAAGTCCGCTGACGCGCCGCTCACCGCCATCCGCCCATCGCTGAGACCCTGGCTGATCCCGACTCGAGGTTCCGAGGGAGCATCGAGCAACCGGGGCAGCCTAGATGTCTATGCCCTCTGCCCTGGACCGCTCAGCACTCTTGGCCAGGGCGATCCCGAGATACTCGCGAAGCTCGGGTGGGGCGACCAGCTCGAAGCTGCCGTGGTCGAGGCGGGCGAAACCCTCCAAGGGCTCGCCGGGCCGCCACCACAGGGCGTTCTGGGAGACCGAGTTCGGCCCGACCAGAAATCGGGTGTAGCTGACCGCCAGCATTGCCGCCGAGTCGTTTTCGAAGTTGTCCGGCGGGTCAATGGCGCAGACAAACACCTCTCGGGCCGTCGGGACCGTCACCACTGCCCCCCTAGGCCCCACCTCGGGCAGGCGGGCCGCCAGGTCCAACAGATGTGCTGAGGCGAAGAGCGAATCGCCGGCCAATATCGAGAACCGCCCCGACAGCTCGTCTGACTCGGTCACCTCCAGCTTGTCGGCGCGCAGGGAGTTGGCGGTGGCCAAGGCCATCACCTCGTCGTGGTCCACGCCCCATTTGTCGAAGTAGCTGCGGTCCACCGGCATCGCCGCCCCGTCCAGGTCAACTGACAGGCACGAAAACAGGCCCAGCGGCAGCGGGTCAGTCACCGGGTCGAGATGGGCGACATGGCTCTGCGACACCACCCGCACCCGCAGGTCGTCCTTGACCCGCCCATAGTCCGACACCAGCTCGGCCAGCGCGGCGGGGGCAAAATCATCGAGGCGGGTGATGTGCGAATACGCAACCAGGCGCCACTCCTCGGGGTCCATCGACCGGCACGTCTGGGCCAGATTCGACAAGCCCAACACGCAGTCCAGCTCCGGCACCGTGATCGTGCCTTCGGCCGCATCGAGCTCGTATTCGCCGAATCGGGCGCCCACCACCGATTCCACCTCCGACAAGAACCGGCGCAGATCCTCGGCCTTCCAGCCGGGCGCCCACGCACAATTTGAAACATCCATGCCCCCCACCCTGCACAACCCCACCGGTCGCAGCCGGTCGCAACCCGGCCGAACTCCCGAAACGACCGGTCGGAAGACCGAACTTGCGGCACGGACCTGGCGGTTGCCCTGTTGGACCTCGACACCTTGCATACCACCGAGTGGTCGTTGCCCGGCCCTTCGAATAACGGGTAGCGCCTGCGGATTCCTGTCGGCCGAGCACCGGTCCCGGGTGCCTAGAGGCTGAGCCCGTCGGTCCGCGCCGGTGATTCGAAGCGTCTTTGTGCCAAGATCCGGCTGGCGTAGTCGGTTTCCAGGAGGCTAAAGATGTTGAGGTGCAGCCAGTGCCTCCAGTCGCGGGGCTTGAGGTCTTGGCAGATCTCGGCGGTGGCGACGAGGTCTTTGTCGTCGTCGACGCCGACGATCCACACACCCCCGGATTCCTCGTTGATCTCGTGCTCGCCGTACTCGGACTCGATTGCCCCAGCTCGCTGCGGTCAAGAATCTGCGCCGCTGATCGCGGTTCCACCAGCTGCACCACTCCTTGGGCTCGGTGGCGGAGGCCTCGAGGGCTATTTGCTTGATGCGGCCCTCTGCGGGCACGACGAGGCTGCGTAGCTGCTCGACGGACTCCTTCCACGCCAGTTGCGCGATGCCGCCATCGTCAGCCGCCAAGGCGATGTCGTGGTCGAATGGAATCGCAGCCAACACCGGCGCCCCCGCGGCCTTTTCGATCTCGACTGGTCCCAGCGCCCGGCGCGTGTAGGCGACCATGGCCACGCCGGTGGGCGCCACCGGGTTGAGCGAGCAGCGGCGCAGTGCCAGATAGCGGTGCCTCGTCGCTATGATCGAGACCCCGGCAACTTCGGCCGCAATGCGGCGCAGCCGGTGGTCGCGGTCCTCCCTGCCTGCCTCAGGGTCGAGTGTCCCTGCGTCCACGATGACTGGCTCGATCGGGTGGGCGCTGATGAGCCAGTTGAACAGTTCCTGGGTCCTTGCGGGATTTCTCGGACCCCGGCCGCGGGCAGAAGCCTCAGCGTGCCGGTGACGTGGAAGGCATGGTGGAGAAGCTCCCCGGCCTTGTGTTGGCCGCTGGACCACTCCGCGATGCCTTCATGGTGGCGACCCATCCGAAACAGGCTGGTCTGGTCGCCGCACAAGTCCACCATCAGCGCCGGCCGGCCCGCAGACACTCCGACGGCGGTCATCGCCGTGGTAGTGCTCGTTACCCGGCCGCCCTTGAGCGCCCAAATACTGGCCATCATTGTCATCCCTCCCCTTGCTTGGTGATCAGCATCGGCCTGCGACTTCTGCTACGACGCCATCAGATGCCGGCCATCTCTGCTACCGATGAGCGGGTTGTACGCTCGATGGCGGGTGGGCCGAGCTCGTGCTGTAAGTCTGCTACCAACTCGACTGCTGCTCTGGCTGCCTCTACACACGCCGCTGGAGGCACATTCATCGCCTCCAGCCGTCGGACGATCGACTCAGCCGATTCACCTTTTCTCGCCAGCAAAAGGGCCGTGCGCCCGGCCCGCTCGGCAGCTTGTCCATCCCACAGCGCTGCCGCGGCCCGGGCATCTTTGCTGTGAGAAGCCCGCAGCTCGTGGGGCAGGCGCAACAGGTGCTGGCGCGATAAGACCGGCAGCGATCGTCTCACCACCCACAGTGAGTGTCCCGCCGCGACCAGCCGGAACCGCTCCAGCCGGTAGAGCGACCGCAGCGCCCCCTTGCCGCCCACGGGGCTGACTCCGAGCCGCACCGACGTGTCGGACAGCCCCATCTCGAAACCGTCGGGGTGTTTGTCGAACTGGTCGGCGATATGGCGCAACAACAGGACTTGCGTCGGACCCAACACACTGGTCCAGTACTTCTCCACATAAGGCGAGCGCACCGCCACACCCGTCGACTCGGTGTGCGGGTCGTTCCACGGCTCCACCCACACCACCGGCGGCCACTGCTCCCCGCAGGATCTGAGGTCAGCGCTCATCGCCAACCCCACGGACTGGCGTCGGAGGCGACAGGACAGCCAAAGGCTCTTCGAACACGTGTCCACTATCTGCCCCCCGACCGGTCGCTAGCGGTCGGAACCGGTCGCAACCGTCCGGGCAACAGCCGGATCGACTCCATGCATGGCACCCTCAACTACCCCGACGTGGGACTGCTCTTCTTTGCGCCATCTAAGAACGAGACCCTGCCAGTGTGCGGCTCGGCCGGAATCGTCGGTGCCGACGAGGACGAAGCCAACCGCAACCAGCGATCAACGCCGGCGTGAACCCACCATCACCCCTACGCGAATCCCAGGGACACCCAGTCCCTCCAGAAAAACCAGGGCGGTTCAGCCAGCTCAAAGCATCCGAAGCGCGACAACGACCAGAACCGAATCAGACCAACCCCAACGACAAATCGGGAAGCCAACCACAACTGCAAACCGGACCATTCCCAAAACGAAGCAGCAATCCCACCATCAACCGCCCAAAGCCCCAGGCAGCATCAAGCAGAGAGCAAGATCATCGGTGCAAGATCGACGCTACACGCTTGCACTACAAGTGCCAGCCCCGGACTATAGCACCGTTCACTAACCGAACCTCCAGATGTTCGTGGATCGAACGACTAACGTGTGTGCCGTGAAAAACGCGCAGCGATTTGCCGATCTGACCGACGAAGAACTGAGAGAACTCCTAAATGACGAAAGCCTCCCTTTGTCCCAACAGATCGAGGTCCTCGACGAGCGCCGTCACAGGGCCGCTGCTCGGCGCAAGGCCGAGGAAATGGCCGAGTTGGTGGCGACAGTCCCAGCAATGGCCGCGTTGGGCGACAGCGCCGAGATGGTGCGCCAAGCCCGAGACTTGCTCGACCGGGCCAAATGGACGCGGGCCAAGGCGGTCCAAGCAGCGCTCGCAGCCGGCTACAGCGTCCGCACCGTAGCCGAGATCGCCCAGGTAGCACCCTCCACCGCATTGAGGCTCGGCTCCCAGGAGCTCCCGGCTGAACCACCGCCCCGACAGCCAGGATTGTTGCCCTAAGCAGGCGTGCAGGTACACGCGGCGGAACTTTCGGAGGCAGCCAGTTCGGAGTCGCCGAGCCGGCGGGCCGACTGCGCATTGGGGAGCACAGTTTTTCGCTGAGCAGAATCGCGGCATCGGGCAGGTCCGTGTAGTAATGGCGCGTAGGGCTGACCTTGCTCGCCACTTGTGCCGTCTGGGACCTTTCGCTGTCGCTGGTGGTTTGGCTAGGTTGAGCCCGCTGCTGGGCTTAGTTTTCGGTGCTGGCTGTTTCTCGGCTTTGCCTATGGGGCTGGTCAGTCTTGGCTTCCCGATGTGCTCTGGTTCCTAAGTTTCAGTTTGCTGGTGTGCTCTGGATGGCATTTGGCTATATCCGGGCTCTGCTCTGTTTCGCCAGCGCCCTGGAAGCGGGCTGGCGGCATGCCGACGATGTTGGGGGAGAAGTTGACAAGTAGCCGCGGGGTCCCTTGGGCTGTGATGTGGAGGGAGTTGGCTCAGGGGCGGTTTTGGCGGTTGCGAGCGCCAAGCGACCGGTACCAGTTCCTTTCGCCTGGTCACAGCCAGGTCTGCGAATTGCGATCGGTGCCGCAGAGGGTTACGACCGGTGTGATCTGGCACGATGTGGCAGTGACTATAGCTGTTGGCGTTGGGCGCGGACCGCTGTCGACCAGTGCGGCGTTCGGGTCGGAATCGGGCATATCCTGTGATGGGCGGCCGGTTGCGGGATGGGGTGTATGGTAGCTGTGAGGGTCATCAACGTGTTGGAACTGCCCGGTGAGGTGGGCCATCCCAAGTGCCAGCCCGAGCGGTTCCGCCCAGTGGCGCAGTTCACCAAAGACTGGAACGCGGCCCCAGACCGTCGCCAGGAGATGCTCTGTGGCAAGCGGGCCCCGACGGACGGGCGGGCCGCGGACTTGACCCTTGTGGCCGCCGTGGTTCATGGCCTGAGCGCCCGTGATAGCTTCGCTGTCCCCGAATGAGTGGCCTCTCATCGACTGGCCGACCCGAACACCATGTCGGAGCGTCCTGTGGACGGCGCGTGGGGCCGCTGGATGGCGTCGCAGGCGCCTGTTGTGTGCTCACAGCACAGCGTGTTCTTCGAGGCCGACACCCTTTGGCTTCGATGAGCCTGTCCGGTGCCCCGCTGTTCGACTCAGCAGCGCTCAGGGCTCCATTTGGTTGAGGTAGACCGCGAGCTGGGTGACGGCGACCCTGTCCGCAACATGATGTGCGGCGGGGCGGTGATACTGTCAAAAGGCGATATCCGCCGAACTAACGACATCGACGTCATCTCAAAGCCGCTTCCCGATGATCTGAGGCGCGCCGCCCAAACAGTTGGCGAGCGCTACGGCCCTCGGGGTGAGTGGATCAACGAGGTGGCAAAGATCTCCATAGCCAGGCTCACCCCTAGGCACAAGACCCTCTAGCGCGGCCGCAGGCTGCGCGTGCTGAGCGCGGGCCCCCACATCTTGCTGGACATGAAGCTCGCCGCCTGCCGGGACGTGGACTTTGACGACGCAGTGCGCCTCATACAAGAGATCGGCTACCGCGACGTGGACCAGGTGCTCGACCTCATGGATCAGGCCTGGAGCCACGCAAACATATCCTTGCCAGTGGAGTACTTCACCAGAGGCGTGTTCGAAGAAGCAACACAGGGCCACCACACGCCCTCAGCCGAGCTACTCTGCCCTCCCCCAAGGACCGCCGTAGAGCCAATTCTGGACCTGTTCGACTGTACGGTGATCGTGGCCCCGCTCCGCGACACAGCCAACACGACCCTGAGCCTGTCCTCTGCGGAGTACACAGGCTGACGGCCTACCAGGGTCCTCCAAATGGCCAGCACCAAAGCACCCAGAAGGCCGTCGCTCACAAGGCAGCTCACGCCCCGTTCGCGGCTCAGGGTTCTCCCCGCGGAAATGCAACAGCCCTGCGCGTTCCTAGGTTGTCTGACCCGGCTCGTCTCCCCAGTCGATTCGGGCGTGGTGAACCCTGCTCCTCAGACTCGCCGCCCTATTACCCAGATCATCCTCCCAATCGAGGTGACCAACCAAACATGAGTACAGCCAACCCGCCCCTGCAAGAAAGATGCGTGGAGAGCAGATGTAGTGTATTGGGAGGTTATGACTCTAGTGTCCCGTTGCCAGCTGCGACTGGCCGTCCCTGTCTTCGCTGCGGTCTCCGTGCTGGCCACCGCGCTTTTCTGGCCCGTGATTGCCGGGGCTCAATCCGTCGCACTCGTCGACATCGCCGCTCGCGACCAGCTGATCTCAGACCAGGAAGCACTTCTCAACGTCTATCGCTGCCGGTTCGACATCGACACTTTGATCGTCCGTGGCGGCTGTGTCGATGGCCAGCCAGCGCGCCAAGCCACCTTGACCGACCCGTTCGGTGGGACGCCCAATGCTAACGAGATTTACGTTCGTGACAGCCTCATTGCCTCGCAGGAATCGTTGTTAAATGCCTATCGCTGCCGATTCGACATAGACACCCAGATCGTCCCCAACGGCTGCGCCAACGGCCAACCAGTCGAATCCGACACCGTTCCAATTCAGACAACCGAATCCACTATTGTCGCATCCGGCTGGGACCATTCCTGCGCCATCAAGGCTGATGGCAGCATCGTCTGCTGGGGCAACAATGGGCATGGCCAAAGCGATGCGCCCCCAGGCCAATACACCGCCGTTTCAGCCGGTGGCGACAATTCCTGCGCCATCAGGGTCGACAACACCATTGCCTGCTGGGGCAACAATGGGCATGGCCAAAGCGATGCGCCCCCAGGCCAATACACCGCCATCGACACAGGTGGCATCTATTCCTGTGCCATCAGGATCGACAGCACAATCACCTGCTGGGGCTACAACGGCGACGGGCAGACGGATGCGCCATCGGGCCAGTACACCGCCATCTCAGCCGGTAATGGATCTTCCTGCGCCATCAGGGTCGACAACACCATTGCCTGCTGGGGGCGCAACGACAGTCGGCAGGCGGACCCGCCATCGGGCCAGTACGTCGCCGTCGAAGCCGGCACTTGGTCTTCGTGCGCCATCAGGGTTGACAACACTCTCACCTGTTGGGGCTGGTCGGACAGAGCCCAACCCTTTGGGCCCAAAGACAAGTTCACCGCCATAGCAGCCGGATTTGGACACTGGTGCGCCATACGAGCCGACACCACCATCGCCAACATCGTCTGCTGGGGAAACAACGACAGCGGGCAGGCCGATCCGCCATCGGGCCAGTACACCGCCATCTCAGCCGGCAATTACCATTCGTGCGCCATCCGAGCCGACAACACCGTCGCATGCTGGGGCAAACAGAGCCCAGTCAACCCACCCACCGGCCAATTCACCGCCATCGCAGCCGGCTATCACCATTCGTGCGCCATCCGAGCCGACAACACCGTCGCATGCTGGGGAAGCAACGACAGCGGGGCAGCGGTCGCGCCCGCCGGCCAATTCACCGCCATCGCAGCCGGCCAACGCCACACGTGTGCCATCAAGACCGACAACACCACCACCTGCTGGGGAAGCAACGACTACGGGGCGGCCGTCGCGCCCACCGGCCAATTCACCGCCAT
>VYDF01000203.1:0-5241 GCA_009843565.1 Acidimicrobiia bacterium
GGCTAAGCTCAGCTTGTGAACCGGCGCCGTCTCCCTAAGTTCCCGCAGCAATTTATAGGGATCGGCATACACCTCCGAATCGGTGACGATCCGAAGCAGCAGCTCGTCGCTCATGGGCGGGGGCTGTGGACTCGTCCGAAGGTGTAGGCGTCGGGCCAGCCCCGTTCGGCGAGATTGGCCTCTTGGCGGGCGATGGCGGTGGGGATGTCGGCCGGTTGCCAGCCCTCAACCAGCGACTCGCCCATTAGATCGCGCACCGGCCGGTTGAGTTCCACCAAGAGTTGCAGGCTGAAGGCGATGCGGCCGGTGAGCAGATCGGGATCGCCGGTGACCAGTGCCAGGGCGGCTTCGGCCATGGTGTCCAGAGGCTCGAACATGTCCTCGTCGATCCAGCCGGCCTCGACCAATATCGGGGTGGCGATGGCCGCCTGGGGGGTGAGGGCGTTCACCGACACCCCCTGCCCTTCGCACTCGCTGGCGGCGGACACAGTCAGCTTGTTCAGAGCCGCCTTGGGGGCCCCGTAGACGAAGCCGGCTTTGGAGGGCTTGCTCGTGGGAAATGGCGGGCCGGGCGGCAACTCGGCTGAGAAGGTGGTGAGGTTCAATATTGAGCCGCTCCCCCGCTCTCGCATCCCGCCGATCACGGCCTTCATCAGCTCCCACGGCGCCCACAGATTCACTTGCAGGCTTAGCTCGAGCTGTTTGGGAGTGACTTCCTCGAACGGGTGGTACCCGCCGAAGGCGGCGTTGTTCACCAGGATGTCGATAGGGCCGAACGCCTCCTCCGTCTTGGGCACCAGTTGGGTGCGGGCGCCGTCGGGGTCACTGAGGTCGGACGGGAGCACCAGGCACTCCCCGCCGAACGACTCGATTCGCTCCTTGGTGGTGGCCAAGCCCTGCTCATCACGGGCGGTGATGGCCACCCGGGCCCCCTCGGCGGCCAATCGCAGGGCGATGGCCGTGCCCGTGCCCCCCTTGCTGGCTCCGGTAACCAGCGCGACCTTGCCCTCGGCCGCCCGTTCTGCCATAGCCTTGCCTTCCCGTGAGAAACTATGTGAGAGCCTACGGCTACTAGCGACGTGACCGAGAACCAACGCCAAGCCCTTTCCCTGCTGCATACATCGGATTGCCATCTGGGAACTTCCCCCGCCCGGCGACAGGAGGCGGCATTTGCCGCGGCCATCGACCTGGCCATCGATGAGGCGGTGGACGCGGTGATCATCTCCGGCGATCTTTTCGACCACAATCGGGTAGGTGATGACGTGCTGAGCTGGGCCGCCGGCCAGTTGGCTCGGCTCTCGTGCCCAACGGTGATGATCGCCGGCAACCACGACGCCCACCCAGAATCTTCGGTTCTGCACCGTTTCATCCCCCACATCCAGGATCTCCCCATCACCATCCTCGATTCCCTCGAGGGAACCACGACCCACCTCCCCGCACTGGGGCTCACCGTGTGGGGCAAGTCGATGGACGACCACCATCCCGGATTCCACCCCCTCGACAGGCTTCCCGAACGCCCAGAAGAGGGCTGGTGCGTGGCCATGGGCCACGGTCTGGTCATGTCCGACGAAACACCGTCGTACCGCTCGTCGCCCATCTACCCCAGCCACCTCGAAGCCCTCAATTGGGACTATGTCGCCCTCGGCCACATCCACCGCCACATGGTGATCCGGGAGTCGCCCTCGCTGGTGGCCTACTCCGGCGCCACCGCGGAATCACTAGAGGGCGACCCCGCCGTGCTGCTCGTCACCCTCGACCCCGACTCAGGCGTCTCTTTGAACTTGCGCGAGTTGACGCCCAGTCCCGTCGCCTAGCCTCTCGGCATCACTCCCACACTCCTCTACCTGCGGCGTTCCCGGTTCTTCCGGTCCATCACAGCCGCGGACATCGCCGCCGTCATAGTGCTCGCATTTTGGTCTGACGGACTGGGCGTGCTCGCCGCCTTCTTGATCCTCATCGTCGTCTTCGGCACCGTTTATGTGGGTTTCGAGAAGTGGTGCCAGCATAAAGGCTGGGGGCATTTGTCGGACTATCCCGAAGCCCGCCAACAGAAGCACCTGCGCTGGCTGTTGAACTTCTCCGCTCACGGCCTCATCAACATCCTCTTGATCAGGGCATTGGACTGGTAGACGTTCCGAGTCTCCCGCCCGCTACTCCCCCACGCCCTAGTACCCGTATTCGGGCAATGATTCTGGTCGGGCAGGCCGACGGTCTCCGAGCCCTCGCCAATCAGCCCGGTAGCAGGGTTAGGGCTTGCCCACGCCGGGGACGGCGGCGTCGGTGGCATAGATGGAGCCGGTTTTGGCCGCGGTGACCACTTCTCTCTTCCAGTCGTCGGCGGCGCAGATGAGGAGGGTGCGGCGGTCTTCACCGCCGAGGACGCAGGCCACCGGCACTTTGGGGGCCATATCGTAGGAGTCGGTCACCTCCCCGCCGGGCAGCACCCGGAACACTCGAAGTCCCAGGGGATCGGCCACCCAGACCGCGCCCTCGGCGTCGAGGCAGATGCCGTCGGGCGGCGCGACCGGGAGCTTGTCGGACTCGGGCACCAATTCGGCATAGACCCGGCGGTTGGAGAGGGTGCCATCGGGTGCCACATCGAAGGCGGTGAGCCGGGAGGCGGCGCTCTCGGCCACGATCAGCGTCTCCTCGTCGGGGGTGAGGATGTGGCCGTTGGGGGCCTCCATCTCTGGCGCGCCCACGCTCACCGAGCCGTCAGGAGCCACTCGGAAGGTCTGGCCGGTGAACCGATCGCCTCCGGCGTGAATCCTCTGGCCCATGTCGCCGATGTAGGCGGTGCCGTCGGAGCGCACGATCATGTCGTTGATGTCGCCGATGGCCAGCGGCGACAAATCGGCGTGCTCCACCATGGAGCCGTCGGGCTCTTGGCGCAGCAGCTTCTGAGTGGACATGGCCACCACCAGCAGCCGGCCGTCGGGCAGCCAGCCCAGCCCCGACGGATCGTCCCAGTCGACCACCGCCACCGTCTCGGCGTTACCCTCCATGTCGGTGCGCACCACCCGGTGGGCGTGCATGTCGGAAAACCACAGTGCGCCGTCGCGCCACCGTGGGCCCTCGGAGAAGTTGAGCCCGTCCAAGATCGTGCGCATCTGGTGCCTCCTCATCGCCTTGCTTGCGGACGAAATGGCACAATAGCCCCATGAGCATGACCCTCACCCCCGGCATCGACGCGGAAGAGTCCTACGAGACCATCCAGGTGTCCCGTATTGGCGGGTCGCTGGGCGCGGTGATCTCGGGCGTGGACCCCCGCGACGACCTGACCGACCAGCAATTTGCCGAGATCCACGAGGCTTTGCTCCGCCACGAGGTGATTCTCTTCCGCAATGTGCCCATGAGTGCTGAGGCTCAACTGGAGTTGGCCTCCCGCTGGGGTCAGCCCAGCATTTACCCGCTCCAGGCCCTCATGGGCGTTACTGAGCCGAACACCTCGGTTATCCGCGACGACGCCGACAGCCTGCCCACCACCGACAACTGGCACACCGATGTGACCTGGATCGAGGTGCCCCCCAAAGTCGCCCTGCTCCAGTCGCTGGTTGCACCCCCCTACGGCGGCGACACCATGTGGTGCAGCATGACCTCGGCCTACGACGCTCTGTCGGAACCGATGCGGGCCATGATCGACGGGTTGGAACTCCACCACTCCAATTACCCGCAGTACTGCACCAACATGGCGGAGAAATCCGGAAGCTGGGACTTGGTGCCCTTGCTGCGGGAGGCCTACCCCGGCGTGAACCACCCGCTGGTGCGCACCCACCCCGAAACCGGGCGGCGGGCGCTGTATGTGGCCACCAACTTCCAGCAATACGTGGTGGGGCTGTCCGAGAATGAGAGCACGGCTCTGCTCGACTTCCTGGTGCACCACATCAACCAGCCCCGCTTCCACTGCCGGTGGTCGTGGACAGAGGGCGATTTGGCCATCTGGGACGAGCGGTCAACCAACCATCGGGGCGTGTCCGATCACTACCCCGAGGTCCGCGAGGTGCGGCGCTGCACCGTCGACGGCGACCGCCCATACTTCGACCCGTCGGTGCCGTACGTGCCCAAGTCGGCCTACCAGCCCCAGTAGTCGCCTCCGAAGCGCTCGTCGCGCTCGGCCAGAGCCCCCTTCATTCCCCTATCCCGGGACGTCTCGTGGAAGTCGAACTCGTCGGGACTTCTGCGGGTGCCCATCACGAACAGCGGGTGGACGCCGTAGTGGGGGGTGAATGACTGGCCGATGCCCAGCAAGTCGTAGGTCATGTGGGCCACGGTGCGCCCGGTGGCGATGCCGTCTCGGGGCAGGCTGGCCAGGGCCCCGGTGAGCTGGGCCACCGCCTCATCGAGCTCATCTCGAGGCACCACTCGGTTGACCAAGCCCAGCCGCTCGGCCTCGGCGGCGTCGAATTTGCGCCCGGTAACCACCAGCTCATTGGCCCGCTTGAGCCCGATCTGAGAGGCCAGCATGGGATAGAGCCACGAGGTTCCCGCTGAACCGAATCGCTCTTCGGGCAGTCCGAACGTCGCGTCGTCGGTCACCACTGCGAAATCGCACACCAGCATCAGATACAGCCCGGCGCCGATGCACGGCCCGTGGATTCGGGCCACGATGGGCTTGGCCGAATACAGCAGGTCGCGCATAACCCACGCTCGGCGGCGCAGACCAGCGACAGCGAACCGCCCGCCCTTGGTCTCGGCCCCGCCGTAGAAGTCGTCGGGGCTGGACAGGTCAAATCCCGCCGTGAACCCCCTGCCCGCCCCGGCCAGCACGATGCACTTGACGTCGTCATCGGCCTCAGCTCGGCGGACGAAGGCCACAATCTGATCGAACATCTCGTCGGTCAGGGCATTGAACACCTCCGGCCGGTTGAGGGTGATCGACGCCACCGCACCGTCTGCTCCGTAGGTCACTTGGTCTTCAGACATGGCCCCTATCCTGTCGGATTGTGAGCGACCCTCCCACTCGGCTGGTCCGTCGGCTGGGAATTGGGGATGCAATCGTCATCGGGTTGGGGTCGATGATCGGGGCCAGCCTGTTCGCCGCCATCGGACCGGCGGCGGCCGCGGCCGGGTCAGGGCTGATGATCGGGCTGGCGGTGGCCGGTGTGGTGGCGTTCTGCAACGCCACTTCCTCAGCACAGTTGGCCGCGCTTTATCCCGCCTCAGGAGGCACCTATGTGTACGGTCGCAAGCGTCTAGGACACCTGGCCGGATTCAGCGCCGGTTGGAGCTTCGTGATCGGCA
>VYDF01000203.1:5251-11336 GCA_009843565.1 Acidimicrobiia bacterium
CTCTCGGTATCGGCTCTGACGTTTGGGGCTTACACCCTTCCCGAATACCCCCGAATCGCAGGCATCGCCGCAGTGGTAATCGTGACCGCAGTCAACTTTCGGGGCATCAGTCGCACTGCGGCCGCCACCCGGGTCACGGTCACTTTGGTGATGATCGCCTTGGGGCTGGTGGTGGCCGCAGCGGTGGGCGGCGGCACAACCGATGCCGACAACCTGGCTGACTGGGGTGCCGGCGGTGCCGGTGGAATTTTGGAGTCCGCCGGCCTGCTGTTTTTCGCATTCGCCGGCTACGCCCGCATTGCCACACTGGGTGAGGAGATCAAGGATCCGGCCCGCACTATCCCCCGGGCCATCCCTGCCGCCCTGGGCATCACCCTGGTGGTGTATGCCGCAGTATCAGCCACTGCGCTGTGGGCGGTTGGTCCCGATGCGCTGGCTGGTGCGGCCGCTCCGCTGGCCGCGGCCACCGATGCCGGTTCGTGGAACGAGTTGACCCCAGTGGTCCGGGTGGGCGCGGCCATCGCTTCGGCTGGGGCGCTGCTGGCCCTCATTGCCGGGGTGGGGCGCACCACATTCGCAATGGCCGCCGAAGGTGATTTGCCCCAGGCGTTGGACAAGGTCCAGCCCACCCACAAGGTGCCCCACTTCGCCGAGGGTGCGGTGGCCGCGGTGGTGATCGTGCTGGTGGCGCTCACCGACTTGCGCAACGTTCTGGGCTTCAGCTCGTTCTGTGTTTTGTTCTACTACGCCGTTACCAATGCCTCGGCGTGGACCCTGTCCTCCGACCAGCGCCGCTGGCCGCGGGGGCTGAGCGGCCTCGGCTTTGTCGGCTGCATAGTACTTGCGACTACTCTTCCAGGAGCTTCCGCGCTGACCGGCCTAATCGTCCTAGCCGCCGGTATCCTGATCTGGCGCATCCGACAAGCCTTCAACCCCGCTGTCTCGGGGTAGGCACCATAAGCTGACAACACTTAGGTGGACATGGCTAGCACTCCACATTCAAATGCTGACCGAGATACAACCAGTCTGCGGTACATGGCCGCTCGGCTTGCGATAGTCATCGCGGTGCTCGCCACGGTGCTGGCAGTAGCCAACACCGCCAGTGCGCAGTCGGTGAGCGTGGCTGAGATCGCCCAACGCGATCGGCTGATCGCCGAACAAGAGGCGCTGCTCAACGTCTATCGCTGCCAGTTCGACATCGACACCCATCTCTCCCCCGGTGGATGTGTTGGCGGGGCTCCCGGGCTTCCCGCCGAAGAGCCCCAACCGTTTACCGGAACGCCAACAGCCCAGGAGCTCGCCCGGCGCGACTGGCTGGTGGGTGCGCAGGAGGCGCTGCTCAACGTCTATCGCTGCCAGTTCGACATCGACACCTCTGTCGTCCCGGGAGGCTGCGGCGCCGAGGCACCAGAGCCCACCGCTTCCCCGTCTGCGCTCCCCACACCTACGGCAGAGGATGAAGAGTTGTCCCCCGCTGAGGTGTACGCGCTGGTTTCCCCTTCGATCGCACTGGTCGAGACGTCGTCAAAGCTCGGCAGCGGGATATTGATCGAGGGGGGCTACATCGTCACCAACCATCACGTGGTGTGGCCTTACGACGAAGCCTGGCTGGTGTTCCCCGACGGCACCGAATTCCAAAATGTTCCGGTTATTGGACGGGACTTCATAGCCGACTTGGCTGTGCTGGGGCCGATTGACGTGCCCTATCGACCGCTGACCCTTTCTGATCGAGATGACCTAGCTCCGGGCAGCGAGCTCCTATTGGTGGGCTATCCGTCGGAGCCCGAGTTGTTCCCGCAACCCAGCATCACCCGGGGCATCTTGTCGCGCTTGCGCGAATGGACGTCCTACAATCTCACTCTGCTCCAGTCCGACGCGGCAATCGCCGGCGGGCAAAGCGGAGGCGCCCTTCTCAACTCGCGAGGGGAGGTAGTGGGCATCTCCACGTGGAGATTCAGCGAGGCCGGATTCGCTCTGGCCACGTCGGCGGCTGACGACGCGTTGATCATAGAGAGGCTGATCAACAGCTATGAGCCTCCTGAGTACAAGACCGAACGCCGGGGACCGAGAAAGTTCGGGGACTTCGAGCACCAGGTCACCGGCACCCAGGGCATCGACAGCCCGGCCTTTACCTTCAACGCGACGGCCGGCACCAAGGTCACCATCACTATCAAGGGCGAGAGCAACGGAGTCATCATCGTCACCGATTCGGTGAGAACACTCGTCACCGAAGACGACACCAAAACCGGGGTCGAGAAAGCGACCTTCGAAGTGCTTCGCAGTGGCAATCACTTCGTGAGGATAAACAGCGAGTCAGATGGTGAATTCGATTACGAGTTGACCAGCACTATCAGGCTTCGCCCCTATAGGGATGAACTCGACGGAACCACCCTGTTGGATCGAGGCAACGTCGAGGTCTTCCACGGGTTCTTCGACTACGCCTTCGACACCGACTGGTTCAAGATCAGCCTCGAAGAAGACGAGGTCATTGAGATCAGCACCGATTCGATCCTCGCCAGCACCACGATTGCCGTGAGAAACCGCGAAACCGGCGAAACGGAGAAGAGCGAGAACATCGACCCCCATACCGGATTGGGCTTTTCCACCAACGCACATCTCCGGTTCACCGCGCCCGAGGCGGGGGACTACGCCATCTATATCGACGAGAGAGCGGGCAGGCGGGACCTCAGCTTCATCTTGACCGTGAAACGGGTTCAGGAATAGATCAAGCTCCGCCTTGCACGTGGGCCGCGATTTGGTCCTCGAAGGTGAAATCCAGATCGAGGCTCTGGTCGAGGCCCTCGGCTGCCATCCAGCGGTACACATGGTCGACCATGGCGGCCAGGGTGTACTCAGGCTCCCATCCGATGTCGGTCCGCAATCGGTCGACGGAGAAAACCACGCTGCGGTTCCAGCGGTGCAGGTTGGGGGCCAATCGCTGCACGAGTTGGGCCAGCTTGAACCTCCGCCGCATGTTGTCGGCATTGGCGCGGGCGGTGTCGGAGCTGCGAATGTCGATGTTCACTGGGGAAGCCCGTCCCTCCTCAAACACCAGGGCGCCGTCCCATAGGTCGTCCATCACCGGGGCGGGGATGAAAACCTTGTCGGCCTCTACCCCGAGCACATCAGCAAAGGTGTCCACATAGCCCACGTCTGACTGGTAAGTGCCGCCGGTGAGGTTGTAGCGCTTTCCAAGAGTCTGAGGCTGAAGCATCATCATTCGCAGCGCTCGGGCCTGGTCGTCCACATGGCCCACCTGGCCCAAGGTGGTGCCGTCGCCGGGTATCAGCACCGGACGGCCCCGCAACAGGCGCAGAATCATTCGCTGCTCCCGGTCGGCCAAGATGTTGCGGGGGCCGAACACCATCGAGAACGGCACGGTGGTGGCCGGGAATCCCCGAGTGCGCCAGGCATCGACCAGGATGTCCTCGCACAGCAGCTTGTGCAACCCATACTCGTTCTGGTTGGGGCCGCGGTCATCGGGATGGCCCTCAGTGATGGGCAGTATGTCGGTGGGGCCGTAGATGACGGTGGAGGAGGCGAAGATGTAGTGGCCGATACGCCCCTCGAAGACGTCGATCATCAGCTCCACATCGGCCGGGTGATAGGCGCTCATGTCCTGAACGGCATCAAAGACCTCGTCTTTGAGCACCGCTCGCACCTGTTCGTGGTCAGTGCGGTCGGCCACCAATCGACGCACTGATCGGGGAAAGTCCACCGCAGTGCGCCCCCGGTTCAACACCGTCACCTCATGGCCGCACTTCACCAGTTCGTTCACTAGGGCGTAGCCGTTGAACTGGCTCCCGCCCATAACCAGTACCTTCATTGCTGCACTCCTACCTGATCTCAGCGGCAGATGCCGGCTTCGGCTAGGGCTTCTACTTCATCGGGGGAAATGCCCAGAACTTCGCCTAGCACTTCTGCGGTGTCGACACCGAGCAGCGGCGACGGACCGGCAGTGCGCTTCGCAGTGCGGCTGAAGCGGATGGGGTTGGCCACATGGGTTTCCTTGCCCACCACCGGGTGCTCCAGCACGTCGAGGGCGCCCCGGACGGCCAAGTGCTCGTCGCCCAGGTGGTCGTAGGGGCCCATCACTGCCATGGCCGACACCCGGGCAGCTTGTAGTCGCTCGGCGCGGTCCGCGGCCAAGCCCTCGGCCATCCAAGCGGCAACAGCGGCATCTACTGCTTCAACATCGGCTAGCCGGTCGGCGTTGGTGGGCCAGCGGTTCTCCACACCGATCACCTCGCAGCACTGTTGCCACGACTCGTCGTCGTGGCAGGCCAGTGCCACCCAGTCGTCATCGCCGCCCGCTCGGTAAACGTCATGGGGGGCGATTACTTCTGAGCGGTTGCCCTGGGCCTGAGGGTCGGCGCCCTCAGCCGCCGCGCCCATGTACACCTCGCCGATGAGATAGGCGGCGGCTTCGGTCTGGGCCATGTCAATGAGCTGACCCTGGCCGGTGCGCTGCTTGTGGTCGAGGGCGGCCAGCACCGCCACGGCTAGCAGCTTGCCGGCGATGTGGTCGGGGTGGTTCAGCGTGGTGCCGCACGGGAACGGCACATCGGCGTGGTTCCACATCCAGTGGGCCCCGGCGAAGCTGGCGTTGAGCGGCCCGTAGGCCGGCATCTTGCCCATAGGCCCGCCCCGGCCGTAGCCCTGCGAGCACACGTACACCAGGTCGGGCCGCTTCGCCGACATGTCGTCCCACCCCAGACCCAGTTTGTCTAGCGACCCGCCCCGCAGGTTCTCGGCCACCACATCGGCGGCCATGAACAGCTCGAGAGCCAGCTCCCGGCCCTTTTCGGTGGTCAGATCGAGGGCCACCGACCGCCGTCCCCGGCTCTCGGCGTTGAACGGGAAGGCCTTGTTGAGATCGCCCCGGCCGGCGAAGCGCAGCGAGTCGGGGTGGGCCACCGATTCGATCTTGATGACATCGGCACCCAACTCCGACAGCATCCACGTGGCCTCGGGCACCACCGCAGCCATGCCGAACTCCACCACCCGCACTCCGGCCAGCAATTGACCGTTGTCACCTGAGTTGGAGGCCGGTCCCGACCAGGGGTTGTCATCGGAACGGGCACTGAACGAGGCCTTCTCACCGGAGGACTTGGGGGCTCGCCGGCGGACCCCGGCCGGAGTGCCCGACAGCTTCCATGGGGCATCGGGCACCGCCAACCCCTCGGAACCCTCCACGTCGTAGCGGAAAAACCCCCGGCCCACCACCTGAGGATGGGCGGCGAACTCGCTAGGAGACTGGATCACGCCGATGGTGGTGCCCGCGGCCAGACCGTGTTCGAACAGATCGGTTCGGTCGCGCTGCGATGTGATCGCGTCGGCCACCACGTGGATTACATCCCGATTGCGGCCTCGGAACACGCCGTCGGCCCACTCTGGTCCGGTCAAGGCGTCGGGGTTGCCCAGCACCTCCACGAAGCCGGTCCACTGGTAGGGAGTGCCGATCACGGTGCGCACCCAGCCGTCTCGGGCCGGGAAGATCCAGTAGTTTCCGTCGGCGTTGCGGCGACCCTCATCAGGCAGTTCGGGGAAGTGCCTCACGTAGTCGGGGATGAGCACCGACCAGGGGTTGAGCCCCGACAGGGCAGCTTCTTGCACGCTGATCTCCACCACTTGGCCCTGGCCATGGCGGCGGCGGTCCATGACCGCGGCCAACCCGCCGATGGCGCCGAAAACCGAGGCGCAGTCGTGGGCCAGAAAGCCAGGATGCCAGCACGGCGACTTGTCCCGAAACCCCGACAAGAAGTGACCGCCGGACGAGGCAAACGCAGGCAGCGGCTCCAGCCTCCACCCCGAGCGAGGGCCGGAGAGGCCCATATCGGTCAGGGCCACCACCACGAGTTCGGGATGGCGATTGACCAACTCTTCTAGATCGAATCCGGTGTTGTCGATGAGCAGGTCGGCACTGGCGATCAGCGATGCCAACTCGGCAGGGTTGCCGGCCGCCTTGTTGGCATTGCGGTGGGCGTGAGCCAAGTTATCGGGATCTGGAATCGGCGGTACTCGGACCACTTCGGCGCCTAGATCGCCCAGAACGCGACCGCATAGCGCGCCCCGCATGTCGGTG
>VYDF01000285.1 GCA_009843565.1 Acidimicrobiia bacterium
TCGACTACCCCACCGCCTACCAGGCCGCCGATTCCCGCACGCTGGCCGACCTCGGGGTGTCGAAGGTGATCACGCTGTCGTCAACCTATGACCACCGCATCATCCAAGGCGCCGAGTCGGGCATGTTCTTGGGCGCGGTACACGAACTGCTGCTGGGCAAGCACGACTTCTACGAGGACATTTTCCGAGCTGTGGGCGTGCCTTATGAGGCGGTGCGCTGGCGGCCCGACATCCTTCCCCTCGACCGGGAACAGGCCGTGATCACCAAGCAGGTGCAGGTGAACGCGCTCATCAACATGCACCGGGTGCGCGGCCACCTCATCGCCGACCTCGACCCGCTGTCGGCCAGCGAACCCGAGATGCATGCAGAACTCGATCCGGCCACCTACGGCCTGACCATCTGGGATCTCGACCGGGAGTTCCTGACCACCGGGTTGGGCGGCATCGAGATGGGTCAGCCCGACGGCAAGATGCCGCTGGGAGAGATCCTGCACGTACTCCGCAACGCCTACTGCCGAACGGTGGGAGTGGAGTACATGCACATCCAGGACCCCGATGAGAAGCAGTGGCTCCAAGAGCACGTCGAGGGCATGGGCATTCCTGTGGGGCTCGACGAAAAGCTGCACATCTTGGATCGGCTAAATGCGGCCGAAGCGCTGGAGCGCTTCTTGGACACCAAGTACGTAGGCCAGAAGCGGTTCGGGATCGAGGGGGCCGAAAGCGCCATCGTGGTGCTGGACGCGGTGCTGGGCAAGGCTGCCGACCTGGGCATGGCCTCGGCGATCATGGGCATGGCTCACCGGGGAAGGCTCAACGTGCTGGTGAACATCGTGGGCAAGGACTACGGACAGCTGTTCGGCGAATTTGAGGGAAACATGGACGAGTCGTCCACCCAGGGTTCGGGCGACGTGAAATACCACCTGGGGATGACCTCGGAGTTCGAGAGCATGGCCGGCAACCGCATCCCCGTGGAGTTGGCCGCCAACCCGTCGCATTTGGAAGCGGTAAACCCGGTTGTCGAGGGCATGGTCCGGGCCCGCTTGGACCACATCGGCCAAGAGCTAGGCGAACACAGCCCGGTCAGCGGGCTGGTCCGAGGTCAGGTGGCCGACGAGGACGACCTTTACCCGGTGCTTCCCGTGCTGGTCCACGGCGACGCCGCCTTCGCCGGCCAGGGGGTGGTGAGCGAGACGTTGAACCTCTCGCTGATCCAGGGCTACCGCACCGGAGGCACCGTGCATCTGGTGGTCAACAACCAGGTGGGGTTTACCACCACGGCCGAGTCGGCTCGCTCCAGCTATTACTGCACCGACGTGGCCAAGATGATCCAGGCCCCCATCTTCCACGTCAACGGCGACGACCCCGAGGCCTGCGCCCGAGTGGCCCTTCTAGCGCTGGCCTACCGCAATCACTTCCACAAGGACGTGGTTATCGACATGTGGTGCTATCGCCGCCAAGGGCACAACGAGGCCGACGACCCCAGCTACACCCAGCCTGAGATGTACCGGCGGATCGAGAGCCACCGCTCAGTGCGAAAACGGTACGTGGAATCGCTGGTGAAGCGGGGGGACATAACCCTTGACGAGGCCGAGCAGGCCATGGACGAATTTCGGGCCAAACTGCAAGAGGCATTGGAGGAAACCCGAGATCAGGCGGCCGACGAGAGCCCGGGGGAGACCATTGGAATCGAGGCGGCAGGCAGGAGAGAGCTCCAGTTGTCGATTTCGGGGGATCTGTCCGACCCCACCCCCCACGTCGCAGCCCCAGTGGACACCGGCGTTTCGCAAAGGCAGATCACGCGGGTGTTCAACGCGCTGACATCAATTCCCGACGGGTTCGTGCTGCACCCCAAGCTGGCCCGCCAGTTCGAAGCCCGCGACGCCATGATGGCTGAGGGCCTGGTTGACTGGGGACTGGCCGAGGCGCTGGCCTTCGGTACTTTGCTCGACGAGGGGACGTCGATTCGCCTGGCGGGCCAGGACTCTCGCCGGGGAACGTTCTCCCATCGCCACAGCACCCTGGTTTGCAACCAAACGGCCCGGGAGCACTGCCCGTTGGCCGGTCTGGCCCGACACGGGGCCAAGCTGTGGGTGTACGACTCGCTGCTCTCGGAATACGCCGCCTTGGGATTCGAATACGGCTATTCCGTCGGCGACACCGACGCGCTCGTCCTGTGGGAGGCCCAATTCGGCGATTTCGTCAACGGCGCCCAGATCATCATCGACCAGTTCGTGGTGTCGGCTGAGGACAAGTGGAACCAGCATTCAGGACTGGTCATGCTGCTGCCCCACGGCTTCGAGGGCCAGGGACCGGAGCACTCCTCGGGGCGGATCGAGCGGTTCTTGCAGTCGGTGGCCGAGAACAACATCCGGGTGGCCAACCTGTCGACCGCGGCCCAGTACTTCCACCTGCTCCGAGACCAGGCCAAGCGCTCCGCCCGCAAGCCGCTGGTGCTGTTCACTCCAAAGTCGCTGCTGCGCCACCGCGACGCGAGATCACCGGTGGCCGACCTGGCCAGCGGCTGGTTTTCACCGGTGTTGGGCGACACAAACGGTCCTGAGCCGGGACAGGTCACCGGGGTTGTACTGGCCAGCGGGAAGATCTGCCACGAGGCCGTCGCCCAACGAGACCGGGAAGGCACCCCCGCCGCCGTGCTGCGGGTGGAGCAGCTCTATCCCTGGCCGGCCAGCGCACTAGCCGAGGCCCTTGCCCACTACCCCAAGGTCAACAAAATCGTCTGGCTCCAGGAGGAGCCTCAGAACATGGGGCCGTGGAACTACGTCAAGGGGCACCTCCACGACGCATTCGGCGACCGCTGCGACATCCTCAGGGCAAGCCGCAACGAGTCGTCCAGCCCGGCCACCGGCAGCGCCGCCGTACACGTCCACGAACAATCAGAGCTCATTGCCCAAACCTTTGCGCTTCTAAGCGCCGAGTAGCCGTCTGGCCACACCACGGGCCTCGTCCAGGTTTGCGACTATCCGATCTTCGGGAACCCGCTGGAGAGCGTCGAGCGACCACAAGGTGCGGGCGGGCAATCCGGTGAGTGCCATCACGATGCACTCGGTGTCCTGGTCGATGGCCGCGTCGATGAGCTGCTCGAGAACCAAGGCCGCGCTGTCGTCTATGTAGATGGTCTCGGAGAAGTCGAAGATCACCACCTCGTGGTCCCGGATGTCCACGGTGACGGTGTTGATGATCTTGTTGGACGACGCCACCGAGAAGCTTCCCCGAAAGGCGACCATGCCCACTCGTGCAGCATGGGGATCCACCCCTGCTTCGGAGGACGTCACCCCTCCTTCAAAGAACACCTGGTCCAATATCGGGACAGAGACCACGTTGTCCATCTCCAGGCGCTCGAACTGCCGAGAGCGGGTCATGCCGGCGATGATCAGCCCGATGGCCACTGCGGTGATCAAGTCCACAAACACGGTCAGGCCGAACGTGGCGAACATGATGAACAGGTGCTCTCGGTGCAGGCGGGTGACCCTGGTCAAGAACCGCCAATCCATGATGTCCCAGCCCACCTTCATCAAGATGCCGGCCAGCGCGGCATGGGGGATTTCTTCCACGTACTGTCCCAGACCCAGAACCAGGGCCAGCAAGATCAGGGCCCGCAGCACGCCGGATACCCGGCTGTGACCGCCGGCCCGGATGTTGACCACCGTGCCCATGGTGGCCCCCGCTCCCGGCGTCCCGCCGATGAATCCGACCATCATGTTGCCGATGCCCTGGCCAATCAGCTCACGGTTGGGCTTATGGCTGGTGCGGGTCATCGAATCGGCCACCAGCGAGGTGAGCAGGCTGTCGATGGAGCCCAACAGCGCGATGGTCAGTGCCGGCTGCACGGCCCGGGCCAGCACATCACCGGACAGCTCGGGCAGCTCGAAGTCCGGCAACCCGGTGGGCACGTCGCCGATGACCGGGGTGTTGTCCAGCCACAGCAGGCTGAGCAGCGTCCCGATGACCAACGCCATCAGCATTGAGGGAACGAAGGCCCGGAGCCGGGGGGGCCAGAAAATGCAGACGCCCAGTGAGACCGCGGCGATGCCCAGCGAGTTGAAGTTGACGTCGCCGAAGACATCCGGCCAAGAGCGGACGGCGTCGATGGGGCCGCCCAACTCCACTTCCGTTCCCAAAAACGGCAGAGTCTGCACCAAGATGATGATCACCCCGATGCCGGACATGAACCCCGACACCACCGAATACGGCGTGTACACCACGAAACGGCCGATTCGCAGCAATCCCAGGCAGATCTGCAACAGCCCCGCCATGACGACGATGGTGAATGCCTCTTCCAGGCTCTCGGCGTGGCTGGTGACCACCACCGCCATGGCCAGCGCCATCGGGCCGGTGGGACCGGATATCTGGGCCCGGGTGCCCCCGAAGACCGCGGCGAACAGGCCTAGGGCTATGGCCCCGTACATTCCGGCCACCGCGCCCAACCCAGATGCCACCCCGAATGCCAGTGCCGTGGGCAGCCCGACAACCGCGGCGGTGATGCCCCCGAACGCGTCTTCGCGAAAACTGTGCAGGTTGTAGCTCATAGCACCAGGCCGTTGTGACCTGGCCGAGCTTAGGCCATTTCAGTCAATGTCAAGATTAAGGAGGCGGGCGGCGTTGCCCCGCACCAGCTTGTGGACCACGTCGGGGGGCAGGTGGCCCATCATGTCCTCGGCCACCTTCTTAGTGTCGGGCCACGTGGTATCGGTGTGGGGATAGTCGGTCTCAAACGTCACGTTGTCCACCCCCACCTCGTCCAGCGACCTCAATCCGTGGTTGTCCCGGAAGAAGCAGCCGTAGATCTGCCGGTAGTAGTAGGTGGACGGCGGTTCGGGAACGATGTCCCTTACCCCTCCCCAGGCCCGGTGCTCGCTCCAGACGTCGTCGCAGCGCTCCAAGATGTAGGGGATCCATCCGATCTGTCCCTCGGAATAGGCCAGCTTGAGTTCGGGAAACCGCACCAGCACCCCGGAGAACAGGAAATCGCTCATCGACGCGATGGCGTTGTTGAAACTGAGCGAGGCTGCCACCGCGGGCGGGGCATCAGGGGAGGCGGCGGGCATCTTCGACGACGACCCAATGTGCATGCACACCGCGGTGGTGGTGTCCTGACAGACGGCGAAGAACGGATCCCAGTATTCGGTGTGGATGCTGGGCAGTCCCAGGTTGGGGGCAATCTCGGAGAAGCAAACCGCATGGCAGCCCCGAGCGGCGTTGCGCTCCACCTCGGCCTTGGCCAGCTCCACATCCCACAGCGGGATGATGGCCAGGGGGATGAGCGCGCCGTTGGAGTCGCCGCACCACTCCTCGATCATGAAATCGTTGTAGGCCTGCACACAGGCCAGGGCCAGTTCCTTGTCGTCGGCTTCCAAGAAGGTCTGGCCGCAGAACCGGGGAAACGTGGGGAACGACAGCGACGCCTCCACATGGTTCATCTCCATGTCTTCTATCCGGGCCTGGGGCTCATAGCAGCCGGGACGCATCTCGTCGAAGGTGATGGGCACGGCCTCCATGTCGTCGCGGTCGAAGCCCACTGCGGCCACATGGCGCTTGTTGGGATAAACCAGGTCTTCGTAGAACCACACGTCTCCCCATGGCCCGTCTTCTACATCCAGCTCGTAGGTGTACATCTTGGCCCCGCCGATAAAGGTGATCGGCCCCACCCGGCGGCGCTCCACCCGCGGCCCCCGCTCCTTGAACCGCTCCGGCAGCCAGCTCTGCCACAGGTGGGCGGGCTCTACAAGGTGGTCGTCGACGCTGATGATCTTGGGAATCTCGGTGCGCACGGGGAGAAGCCTACCGGCACGGGTAAGCGGTGGTCTGATCGATCAACGAAGGCCAAACCGGCTGCCTGCTCAATCTGCGGCAGCCAGAGCGGCGGCCACCTCGGGAGGCAGGGAGGATTCGGCGAGGGGAAGGTGGTGTTCAGCGGCCCAAATCACAGTGAGCTCGGCGCTGCCAGCGTCTCGCAGCAATGCCGCGCCCAGGCGGGGATGATCCAGGTAGTCGGCCCACCGGCCTCTGAGTCGGCCGGGAATGATCGCCCCAACCAGCGTGGCGGCCACCCGGGTCATCGTCCCCAGACCGGCCTGGATCTTGCCCACGTCATGAAGGGCTGCGGCCACCTGCTGGGCATGGTCGACGAGTGCGGGGCAACGGGCCGAGCGCAGCGCGTGGCTGCGGTCGGCTGCGCTCATCTGGGTATACAGAGCAGCCTCAGCGGTGCTGAGCAGGTCAAGAAGCCAGGCCTCCTCGGCCCGTTCGGGACCCCTATCCACGATCGACTGGAAGAAGCGCCGAATCAGGTGGATCAACGGTTCAGCACCGCCCGGGGGTGAGCGGCTCGATAGGCCTCCCACAGCCTTTCCTTGGAGACCATGGTGTACACCTGCGTGGTGCTGATGGAGGCATGGCCCAAAAGCTCTTGCACCGCCCTGATGTCGGCACCGTGATCCAGCATGTGGGTGGCACAGGAGTGGCGGAGCACGTGGGGGGAGACTCTTGCGCCCAACCCCGCCTGCTGAGCCCTCTTCTTCACCACGCCCCAGGCTCCTTGGCGCGACAGACGCCGCCCCCTCTGGTTGAGCCACACCGCTTCTTGGTCATGCTGGGATGCCCAGCGGTCGGGCTCCATCTCCCCTCGACCCGCGGGAACCAGCCAAGCGGCCAGAGCCTCGTGAGCGCATCGGCCAACCGGCAGGATCCGCTCCTTTTGTCCCTTGCCCAAGACCCGAACCATGGCCTCGGCCATATCCACGTCGTTCAGCGACATCCCAACCAGCTCGCTGATCCGCATTCCGGTGCCATAGAGCACCTCCAGCATGGCCCGATCCCGTCGAGATACACCGTCGACGCCGTTCACGGCGTCCAAGACGGCATCCACTTCGGCCTCACTCAGCGCTTTCGGGACACCAGTGGGCACTCTGGGAATTTCCACATGGGAACAGGGATCATCGTCACGCAAGCCATCGACCACAAGAAACTGGTGAAACGTCCGCACCGCGGTCATCGTTCGCTTTACCGATGCCGGGGCCATTCCCCAGATCTGCAGTTGGCGCACATGGGCCAGGACATCTTCTTCGTCGGCCGTCTCGGGACTGCGGCCCCGGTTGGCCAAGACCTCGCAGTAGCCGCTCAAGTCCCGGCGATAGGCCTCGCAAGTGCTGGGGGCTCGGCCTCGCTCCAGCACCAGCCAATCTAAGAATTCCTCAACCCCGCTCCCTGCGCTCACCGCAGGTGCTCGCGGGCCAGCATCAGGCCGACGATGGACTTGGCGTCGGCCAGCTCGCCAGAGGCCACCAGATCGGGCACATCGGCCAGCTTGATCCGCTCGATGGCCATGTGCTCTTCCTCGATGCCGTGGGGTTGGCGGTGAGTGTCGGACAAGTCGGTGGCCAAATAGCAGTGGGTGACCTCGTCGCAGAACCCCGGTGAGTTGTGGAATACGGCCAATAGCTTCAGATTGCCGGCTTGCTTGCCGATCTCCTCTTCCAACTCCCGCTGTGCGGTGAGCTCGGGGGGCTCATCTTCGCTGTCCAGCTTCCCGGCGGGAATCTCCAGCATCTCCCGATTCACCGCAGCTCGATACTGGCGAATCATGATGACCTCTTCGCCGTCGAGCGGCACTATCACCGCAGCTCCGGGATGGCGGATGATCTCCCGCTCATAGATCGAACCGTCGGGTGCCCTGATCTCCGCTATAGAAAGCGAGACCACTCGCCCCTGCCACCCCTGGCGTTCGCCAACCGGGGTGAAGCCATTCTCATTGGTCACCGTCGCGTTGCCTCTCAACGATGGGCTGAAGCCGAGGCACCGGTCGCCGTCTCAGCGTGCTCTTGGGCCTCTGGCTCAGACGCGGTCACTCCGTTCTCATCAGCAGCCAGGCTGCTTTCGCTGCGGTCCAAGGCAGCCTTCACCAAACCGTAGAAGAGCGGTGCGGGCCGATCGGGGCGGCTCTTGAACTCGGGATGGGCTTGGGTGCCCACCCACCAGGGGTGGCCGTTTAGCTCGATGAACTCCACCAAGAGCCCGTCTGGCGACTCTCCGGCGAGCACGAAGTCGGTTCCCTCGAAGCGGCCGCGGAGCTTGGGATTGAACTCATAGCGGTGGCGATGGCGCTCCGACACCACTTCAGCGCCGTACACCTCGGCCACCTGGGTACCCGGCTGAAGCTTGGCCAGGCATGCTCCCAGCCGCATGGTGCCGCCCTTGTCAGTTATGCCCCGCTGCGACTCCATCAAGTCGATAACCGGCCACGGCGTGCTGGGGTCGAACTCGCTGGAATGGGCATTGGCCAGGCCCAACACGTTGCGGGCGTAGTCGATGGTCATCACCTGGAGACCCAGGCACAGGCCCAGACAGGGAATGCCGTTCTCACGGGAATAGGAGGCGGCGTTGATCTTGCCTTCGATGCCCCGCTCGCCAAAGCCGCCGGGGATCACAATGCCGTCCAGCCCGCTCAGCAGGCTGTCGACCATCAGTCCCTCCACGCTCTCGGCCTGGATCCATTCGATTTCCACCGACGCACCCTGATGAATGGCGGCATGGTTGAGGGCTTCGACCACCGACAGATAGGCGTCTTGGAGGGTCACATACTTTCCGATCAAGCCGATGCGCACACTGCGCTGGGCCATTTCGATCCGCTGGTTCAGCCACTGCCAATCCGACAGATCGGGATCGGGGGGGTTCAAGCGCAAGATGTCGCATACCACCTGGTCGAGCCCCTCATCGTGAAGCACCAGGGGGATCTCATAGATGCTCTCGGCGTCGGCCGCATTGACCACCGCCGACACATCCACGTCGCAGAGGCTGGAGATCTTTCGCTTCAGCTCGTCGGAGATGGGCGACTCGCTGCGGCACACGATGGCGTCGGGCTGAACGCCCCGACTGCGCAGTTCGGTCACCGAGTGCTGGGTGGGCTTGGTCTTCTGCTCGCCGGTCGGACCGATGAAGGGCACCAGCGTCACGTGGACATAGCACACGTTGCCCCGTCCCACGTCCAAGCGAACCTGGCGGATCGCCTCCAGGAAGGGGAGGATCTCGATGTCGCCCACGGTCCCGCCGATCTCAGTGATGACCACGTCGATATCGTCGGACACCAGACTGGCGATGCGGTTCTTGATCTCGTTGGTGACGTGGGGGATCACCTGGACGGTCTTGCCCAGATACTCGCCTTGGCGCTCGGCGGCAATCACCGAGGAGTAGATGGAGCCGGTGGTGGCGTTGGAGAGCTTGGTGAGATTCTCGTCGATGAACCGCTCGTAATGGCCGAGATCCAGGTCGGTCTCCCCGCCGTCGTCGGTGACGAATACCTCGCCGTGCTCGAAGGGGTTCATGGTGCCCGGGTCCACATTGATGTATGGGTCGAGCTTCTGCATGGTCACTCGCAGACCCCGCTGCTTGAGCAAACGTCCCAGGGAGGCGGCCGTAAGTCCTTTGCCCAGCGAACTCGCCACCCCACCAGTCACAAAGATGTGTTTGGTCACGCCTTCCAATCCTAGCGGGAAGGAATGACGACTGGTGGACCGTCAGCCACCCTGGGAAATCTCTAGTAGTTCAAAGGCGTGCTGACGGGCGCTCTGGCTGTCGGGCGAGCCGGAGAGCATGCGGGAGAGCTCGATTACCCGGTCTTCGCCGTCCAAGGGCTCGGCGGTCACGGTGGCAGAAGCCCCGTCGTCGTGCTTGGCGATGCTCACTTGGCGGTCGGCGCACGCCGCCACCTGGGGCAGGTGGGTGACCACCAGCACTTGGTGGTCGGCAGTGAGACGGGAAAGCGACCGGCCCACTGTCTGGGCCACTTGGCCGCCGATGCCGGCGTCCACCTCGTCGAACACCAGCACCGGGGGCCCAGCGCTGACCACCAAGCGCAGGGCCAGCATGACCCGGGCCAGCTCTCCCCCCGAGGCGGCCGACGTGAGGGGAAGGCCGGGAGCGCCGCTGTTGGCGGCCAGCAAGAAGTCCACTTCGTCTCCGGGGTCTTCGCCGACCTCCACGTGCACCTCCGCTCGGGCCATGGCCAGCTCTCGCAGGTGGGCGGTCACCTCTTCGCCCAGAGCCTGGGCCGCCTGTCGTCGAGCCGCACCCACTGCGGCACCGGTCTCGTCCACCGCGGCGGTGCGGCGATCGAGTTCCCCATCCAGGTCTTTGGCCAGGCGATCGAAGTCCTCCAGCTCGGCGAGACGGTCAGACAGATCACGGTGAAATTCCATGACCTCGGCCACGGTCTCCCCATACTTGCGGCGCAGATCAACCAATAGCTCGCGGCGTTGGCGGACTTCAGCCAGCCGGGCCGGGTTCTCGTCAATGGACTCGGCGGCACGCCGCAGCTCGGTTGACAGGTCTCCGACCTCGGCCACCAGATTGACAAGCCGCTCATGCTGGCTCTCCAGTGGCGGACGGCTCTCCAATGCGGCGGCCAACTGGGCCAGCCCGGCGCCCACTGCGCCATCAGCGCCCAGAGACATCGCCGCCTGTCGGGCCGCATCCCGGCTGGCCGTGGCGTCGGCCAGCACCGCCTCTTCGGCCTTGAGCGACTCATCCTCACCGGGGTCTTCCAGTCCAGCTTTGTCCAGCTCGGCCAGTTGGAATCGGCACAGCTCGATCTCTCGAGCCCGGGATCGTTCATCACCGCCCAACTCGGCCCGTCGGCGATTTAGGTCGGCCAACGCGGCTCGAGCCTCCATGAGCGGGGCCAAATCCACTTCGCCGAATCGGTCCAGCGCGGCCCGCTGATGAACCCGGCGCAACAGCGACTGGTGCTCGTGCTGGCCGTGCAGGTCCACCAGCTCTGCACCCAGCTCGGCCAGCGTTGCCGCCGAAGCGAGCCGACCGTCGACGTAGGCCCGAGCCCGCCCGTCGGCGGGCACCACCCGGCGAAGCACGACCTCCTCACCCTGGTGGTCGAATCGGCCTTCGACGGTGGCCTCGCTGGCCCCAAACCGAACCAGCGCCGGGTCGGCCCGGCCGCCCAAGAGCAGGTCTACTGCTGTCACCACCAGGGTTTTTCCTGCCCCCGTCTCGCCGGTCAGCGCAGTCATGCCCGGTC
>VYDF01000158.1 GCA_009843565.1 Acidimicrobiia bacterium
GGCTGCCCCGGATCATTCCCGACGGGCTAGCCCGCGAGCTGGCCTACACCGGCCGACGACTTACTGCTGATGAGGCCCAGGCCGCGGGATTGGTCAACCAGGTATATCCCGACCAAGACGCCATGCTCGAGGGAGTGCTAGGAATCGCCCGAGAGATCGCCGCCCGATCGCCCTTGGCCATCTGGGGATCGAAGGAGATGGTCAACTACACCCGCGACCACAGCGTGGACGACGGACTCAACTACGTCGCCACCTGGCAATCCGGCATGTTTCACCCCGACGACATGGCCGAGGTCTTTGCGGCGAGAGCCGAGGGCCGCGACCCGGTCTTCCAGAACCTCCTTCCCGTCCGACGCACGCTCTAGTTCTGGAGTATTGGTCGCTGCCCACTAACTTCAAACCATGCCTTCAATTGCTACCGACCGCTACGTCGACCGGGCCGAGATGGAGGATTTCGTCCGCCCCCGCCACCGAGGCGTGCTGCTCACCACTCGCCGCGACGGACGCCCCCAGAGCTCGCTGGTCACGCTGGGACTCGACACCAGCGGCCGGGTGGTGGTGTCCAGCTATCCCGAGCGGGCCAAATCGATAAACGCCAAGCGCAACTCCGCGGCCTCGATGGTGGTGATGTCGGATGAATTCGGCGGCGAGTGGATACAGCTCGACGGGACCGCCGAGGTCCTCGACATGCCCGAGGCTCTCGACGGCCTGGTCGAGTACTTCCGCGTCATCTCCGGCGAGCACCCCGACTGGGACGAATACCGCGAGGCCATGGCCCACCAGGGCAAGTGCCTCATCCGCCTCACCATCGACCAGTGGAGCCCGATTTCCAAGGGCGGCTTCCCCGCCCGCCTGGTCGAAGACTCCTGAAGCCGTCCTGGATCTGGAATCGCCCTCAGATAAGCCGCGCTAGCTGGCGGCGGAGCCAGTCTTCTCGGTCGGCGGCGTAGCGCTGGGCGATTTGGGTTTGGGGGAAGAGGCCGACGCCATGAGGGCCGCCGGGGTAGACGTGGAGCTCGGTGGGCACGCCAGCGCCGTAGAGGCGCATGGCGTAGGTGATGTCCTCGTCGCGGAAGCCATCGGCGCCGCCGACGCAGACGTAGGCATCGGGCAGGCCCGAGAGATCCTCGGCCCGGGCCGCGGCCGCGGTGTAGGGAACGTCGTCGGAGCCGTAGAGATCGCCCAAGTAACACCGCCAGCCAAAGGCGTTTGTCTGCTTGGTCCAAATCACCAGGTCTTCAATCTGGCTGGATGGGGTGATCTGGCGGTCGTCGAGCATCGGGCAGTCCAGCAGTTGGAACTGCAACGGCACCTCGCCCCGATCTCGGGCCAACAGCGCCAGCGCTGCGCACAAGCCACCGCCGGCGCTGACCCCGGTAATGCCAATCTTGTCGGGGTCAATCCCGATCTCTGCCGCGTTGTCGTACGTCCACTTCAAACCGACGTAGCAGTCCTCCAAAGGGCCGGGATATGGCGTCTCCGGTGACAGCCGATACTCCACTGACACCCCGACAATGCCGTAGGTCGGACACCAACGATCGAACTTGGCGTCATCCATGTCGTAGGTGCCCCGGATGTAGCCCCCGCCGTGAATCGAATAGACGCACGCCACTGCGCCCTCAATCCCTCTCGGCCGGTGCACCCGCACCACCACCCCGTTGGCCTCATCCACCACATAGTCGGCGCGCTCCACCGCATCACTGAGCTCGGGGAACTGAACCGGCAATGTGGCCCGAATCTCAGGCAGCATCTCAACGCTGAGATCACGCGTCGGCACCGTGTGCTTGAGCCGCTCGATCTCTGCGTCCAGCGCTACCATCGGAGTTCCCGCTTGTTCGGAGCGGCTCAGCTAGACGGCCCTCAGCCGAGCCGCTCCAACTGACGCCGCAGCCAATCTTCTTGGTCGGCGGAGTAGCGCTGAGCGATTTCGAGGTGGGAGAAGAGAGCCACGCCGTGAGGTGCGCCCGGATATACATGCAGCTCAGTAGGGACGCCGGCGCCGTACAATCGCATGGCGTAGGTGATGTCCTCGTCGCGGAAACCGTCGGCCCCGCCGATGCAGACGTAGGCATCAGGAAGGCCCGACAGATCCTCAGCCCGAGCAGGCGACGCGGTGTACGGCACATCATCAGTGCCGTAGAGGTCGCCCAGATAGCTCTGCCAGCCAAAGGCGTTCGACTCTCGGCTCCAAATGATCAGATCGTCGAGTTGGCTCGACGGGGTGATCTGGCGGTCATCCAGCATGGGACAGTCCAGCAGCTGGAACTGCAACGGCACCTCGCCCCGGTCCCGGGCTAACAGCGCCAGCGCGGCACACAGCCCTCCCCCGGCACTGACCCCAGTGATTCCGATCTTGTCCCGGTCGATGCCCAACTCTTCGGCATGGTCGTACGTCCACTTCAAACCGGCATAGCAATCCTCCAGCGGCCCGGGATACGGCGTCTCCGGTGACAACCGGTACTCCACCGACACCCCCACAATGCCGTACTTCGGGCACCAACTGTCGAACTTGGCGTCGTCCATCTCATAACTGCCCAGGATGTAGCCCCCGCCGTGAATCGAGTACACACACGGCAGGTCGCCTTCCGATCCCACCTTTCGGTGCACCCGCACCACCACACCGTTGGCCTCATCCACCACATGATCGGTGCGATCCACGGCATCGCTGAGCTCAGGGGGCTCGCCCAGCTGCATTCCCCGCAACTCGGGCAAGACCTCAGCGTTGATAACCGTGAGCGGCACCATGTCCTTGAGCGGTTCGATCTCCTCATGCAGCGCAACCGTGGCCATACCAACTCCTTCTCTTTGCGTGTCGGGTACCCGACCAGTACGAAACAGCCCAGATACTAGTAGTGAATTACCGGCACCCAACCCGCTGACGTGGGTGCCCGTTGCCCTTGCTGAGTAACCTGCCGGGCGATGTCTTGTGTCGACACCCCCAGCTTCTGATGATCCTCCAACACCTGCGAGTCGTCGAGGTGGGCGGGGGGATCGCAGGGTCTTATGCCGGGAAGCTGTTGGCCGACGCCGGGGCCGATGTCATCAAGGTCGAGCCCTCCGGCGGCGATCCCCTGCGACAGTGGTCGGCGTCAGGCGCCGAACTGGGCGACAAAGACGGCCCGCTGTTCCAGTTTTTGAACACCTCCAAGCGGTCGGTGATCGGCGATCCCAGCGACAAGGAGATCGCCGATCTGATGGCCAGCGCCGACATCCTCTTTGACTCCACCGAAAAAGGACTGCCTCCGGCGATTATCGACGCTGCTCGCCAAGCCAATTCCTCGCTGGTGCTGGTGTCGATCTCGCCGTGGGGGCGCACCGGTCCATGCGCCCACCGACCGGCCACCGAGTTCACCCTCCAGGCCGAGTGCGGCGGCATCGGCAAGCGAGGCAACCCCGAGCGCCCGCCGGTGCAGGCCGGAGGAGCCATTGGCGAATGGACTGCGGCCATCTATGCCGGCGTGGGGGCGCTGGCCGCGGCCCGAGCTGCCGGGCGCAGCGGCCAAGGTGACCATGTAGATGTATCCATGTTCGAGACGATGGTCATGACCATGAACACCTACGCGTGGATCGCCGCCGAGCTGAGCGGCGACACCAACCCCCAACGGCCCGGCCGCAACGTGGAGCTTCCTTCTATCGAGCCCACCGCCGACGGTCATGTGGGTTTCTGCACAGTGGCCCGCCAGCAGTTCCTGGACTTCCTGGTGATGATCGGCCGTTCCGATTGGCTGGAGGACGAGGAGATGTGCGGCTACGGCGGCCGCTGGAAGCGGCGAGACGAGTTTCGAGCCGCTATGCACGCTTGGACCACCCAGCGCACCACCGCCGAAGTGATCGCTGAGGCGTCGGCCCGGCGCATCCCGGTGGCTCCCATCGGCAGCGGGGCCACCGTGCCCACTCTGGAGGCGTTTTCCGGCCGGGACGCCTTCACAACCAACCCTTCAGGCGGGTTCACCCAGCCCGCCGTGCCCTACAAACTGCACGGCGCCGCCACCCGGCCATTCGAATCGGTCCCTGCCGCCGGAGAGCACACCGGGCAGATCGAAGCCCACACCCCCCAGCCCAACCGTGGGGAGCCCTCTGCACTTCCTCTTTCCGGGGTGCGAGTAATCGACTTCACCGCCTGGTGGGCCGGGCCCATCGCCAGCCACTCGCTGGCCCTGCTCGGGGCCGATGTGGTCAAGGTCGAGTCCGTTCAGCGGGCTGACGGGATGCGCTTCGCCTCCGCTCGCCAGCCTTCGGAGGACCAGTGGTGGGAATGGGGCATGGTCTTCCACGGGGCCAACACCAACAAACGGGACATCACCCTCGACCTCCGCTCCCCCGAGGGGGTGGCGGTGGCCGAGCGGCTGATCGCCGACGCCGATGTGGTGATTGAGAATTTCACCCCCCGAGTGATGGACGGCTTCGGCCTCACCTGGGAGCGGCTGTCAGAACTCAATCCCAAGCTGATCATGACCCGGATGCCCGCTTTCGGGCTCAGCGGCGCATGGCGCAACAACACCGGCTTCGCCCAGACCATGGAACAGCTCACCGGAATGGCCAACATCACCGGCTATCCCGACGAGGACCCCCAGATTCCCCGGGGGCCATGCGACCCGCTGGCCGGCATGCACGCGGTGTTCGCCACCCTCACCGCATTGGAAGAGCGGGACCGCACCGGCCAGGGCCGGCTGGTGGAAGTGACCATGGTGGCCGCCGCTCTCAACGCCGCCGCCGAGCAGTTGGTGGAGTATTCCGCGTTAGGGCGCCAACTCCCCCGCGAGGGCAACCGGGGTCCGCGAGCCGCTCCCCAGGGCGTGTACCCTGCTGCCGGCTTCGAGCGCTGGGTAGCCGTGGCGGTGGCCGACGATCAGCAGTGGAAGGCACTCTGCGACCTGCTCGGCCGTCCCGATTGGTCCGACTGCGACACCGCCGACAAGCGGCGGGCCGCTGCCGGTGTCATCGACGCCGGGCTCGGCGAATGGATCGCCCCCCAAACCGACGCCGACGCGGTGGCGCAGCTGACCACAGCCGGGATCCCGGCCAGCGTGGTGGTGCTGCCGGCAGAGATCGGCGACCACCCCCAGCTTCGGACCCGCTCGTTCATTGAACCAATCGACCACCCAGTGTGCGGCGAAGTCTCTGCCGCCAGCCTGCCTTTCCGGTTCGAATCGTCTCCGGGCCCCTGGACAAAGACCCCGGCTCCCCTCCTTGGCGAGCACAACCGCGAGGTACTGGGCGGCGAGCTAGGCCTGACTGACCAAGAGTTGGCTGAATTGGAGGCCAAGGGGGTCATCGGCACCCGCCCCGCCGGGCTTTAGTTGACTACCCTTTGCTCAGCAAGATTCGGGGGGACAAGAAGATGCGGCGATGGATTCTGGCTCTGGTTCTCGCATTGGCGCTTGTGGCGGCAGCCTGCGGAGGCAACGACGACACCGAGACGGGCGGAGATGCCCCACCGGTGAGTGCCGAAGAAGCGGTACCGGAGGCACCTGCACCCCAAGCTGCTGAACCGGAAGACGCCGAATCCGAGGCCGAGCCTCAGGCCCCAGAACCCGACGTGGCGGAGCCGGAACCCGCCGAACCGGAAGACGCCGAGCCCCAAGAGGCTGCGCCTGAAGAGGCAGCGCCTGAGGAACCCGAGCCCGAGCCGGTTGTGCTCACCGCGTCGTACCGCGGGGTCACTGAGACCGAGATCAAGATCGGCGTCGGATTCGTCGATGTCACCGAGTTCGGCATCGACAACGGCGACCACGAGGCCCAGTGGCAGGCGGCCATTGACCGGGCCAACGACGCGGGAGGCGTCAACGGGCGACTGTTGGTACCGGTGTTCGGGGAATACTCGCCAGTCGACGATGCGGCCATCGAGGGAGTGTGCGTGCGGTTCGTCGAAGACGAGGAGGTCTTTGCGTTTGTGGGCTTCGTCCTCTGGGACGGAGTGCTCTGCTACACCGAGCTGTACGGGGCCCTGGCCGTGAACACAGCAGAAATGGCACCCGACGTCATCGGGCGAAGCGGCGGGTTGCTCTTTACCACACAGGGAGGCCTCATCGAGAGGATCAACAGTCTCATCACTGCTGCCGCATCAGATTGGGAGAGCGAGGGCAAGAGGATCCAGTTCCATGCGTCGGGGGCGGAAGACGAGATCCTTCTCGAGCCAGTAAAGGAACTGGTTGAAGCCGCTGGCGGCACCGTGACTCGGACGCTAGTTACGACTACTCCTCCAGGCGATGTCCCCGCGGGAGAAGCACAAGCCGACGTCTGGATCGAACGCGCCGAAGCTGACGATGTCGACGTCATCTTGACCTTCAATGGCGGCTACGGAACGGTTGGGGCGGTGGAGCGGGCCGGGAGCGATCTGGTGGTCGTTACGGACGCGGTCGCCCCATCTGCATATGTCGAATTTGGCTACAACCCGGGGCAAGTCAACCTATTTGCCTATGGCGTCCCAACACTCCAGGACTATTACAACGCTGGCGAAGCCGGTGTTCAAGAGTGCGTCGAGAACTATGAAACCCGCAGCGGGAACATAGTCAACGTCAATGTCCCCAGCCCGAGGCCCAACAACCTCCCCCCGACAATCCGGTCATGTCGTGGTATTGAGCTCTTCGTTGCCATCGCCACCGCCGCTGGTCCGGTGCTCACCCAAGATTCGTTCATCGAGGCCGCCCGTGGCCTGGGATCATTTGATCTCACCGGCACCACCTCCGCCTCTCTCAGCGAAGGAAAGTACAGCGCTGACAACGCACCGCTTGTCCGGCTCTACTGGGACTCCGAGAACAGCGAATTCGACAGCGGCAACTGACCCCGGTCAACCCCACGGTTTCCATATATGCAGGGTCCGTCGCCGCAACTCCTACGACGAGTCGGTTGAATCGCGGCGACTGGGGTCGATCCCTAGGGTCGCAGATTCGACGAGTTCAACCAGGTTGTCCGGGTCGCAGTCCAATGTGCCCTGGGTAGTGGGGTGGCGGCGGATCCAGCCGCTGGGAGTGGGGCTCACCAGCATGAAGCACGTCGACGGGATCCCCTCGGCGGGATTGGTCGGGCCGTGGAGACCCCGGCCGTCCCATTCGGTGATGGTGCCCGCCGCCTCGATCACCATTTCTCGGGTCAGCCCCCCGCCACTGGTGAACATCGCCCGATTGACTGCTTCTTCGAACAGCAGCGCAGACGCCCAGCTGGACAGGCCGATCAAGTCCACCTCGGCTTCCTCGTCCACTTCTTCTCGCAGGAAGAGCACATATCTCACCAACTCGACGTTGTCGCCCGGCTCCTCAAAGGGAAGCATCCCGATGCTCACCCAGATGTTTGTCTCCAACTCCCCTGCTTGCTCAACCCAGCTCTGCGAGTAGCAGTCGGTTGAGCACAGCACGAAAAACTCTCCGCCGGTGGGCTCATCTTCAACGACCGCGTCATCTTCTGCTGGCTCAACGGGAGCATCCTCGGTCTCCGGGTCTGTCCCCTCCTCGGGTGCCGGAGTGGACTCTTCCTCAGGCGCAATCGCGGCATCTCCCTCAACAGTCCCAGCAGGCTCCTCCTCCGCAGGCGCCTCCAACGCAAGGGTCGGCAACTGCGCCATCAAGCGCTCCCAGGCTCTGAGCAGTTCGAGAAGCCGTTGGCTGTCGGCCGACCAAAAGATCCCCCGAGCCCCCTCTTCCAACAAGGCCGAAGCCAGGGCGTCGTAGTCCTCGCCGACCACGTCGGCAGTGGTCTGGAATGCGAAACCGAACCCTCCCGCGGTTGCCGCCTCGATATCCCGCTGAGCCCGGTAGAAGGCCACCGGCAGATCCAAAATCACCGTGCCCAAAGCAGCCGAAGACTGCGGGTAGCGCTCGCTCAAGAACCGAGCAGCACCTGCCTGCCACAATTCGTTGGAGGTGGGGTTGGACACGAATGTCACCGGCGACTCCCGCCGGGCCGGGCTTAGGGCGGCGGCCGGGAAGTCGGGCAAGCGGCAAGACTCGTCGTTCAGCAGATCCACCCCGTCGCCGTCGAACAGCGCATAAGAGCCCACCAAAGCGAAGATGTCGCTGTCGCAGGCCTCCTGAATGGCGGCCCGGTGGTCGAACACATTGGAATCGAAGAGGACGATTTCCACGTCCCGGCCACCGAGCCCGCCAGTGCTGTTCACGGCCTGGGCCCAAGCCCGCATGGCCAGCCACGCCGATTCGCTGCCACCGGTTACCGCGTTGCCCGCGCTGGCGTCGGCGATAACCCCGATTTTGATCGCTTCATCGCTGATGCCGGGTGACTCCGGCTCAACGGTTGGCCCCGGAGACTCTGGTATCTCGGCCTCTACGGTGGCAGTGGGCGTGGCCAGGGCAGGTCTAGACACCACTGGACCCTCGAGATCGGGGGTCTTGCAGGCCGCGACCGCCAAGGCCAACGCCACCGTCAGCGCCAACGGCGCGGAGGCAAGCTTGAGCAAGCGGGCGATTCCCACGCCCTTATCGTCGCGCGAAGCTGCTGGTGCGTGGGCCGCGGGTTCAGGCCCGGGCAGCTGCGAAGCCCTGCTCCAAGTCGGCGATGATGTCGTCTACCGTCTCCAAGCCGACCGACAGCCGCACCAGTCCGGGGTACACGCCAGTGCTGATCTGCTCTTCCTCGGTGAGCTGGGAGTGGGTGGTGGAGGCAGGGTGGATCACCAGGCTGCGCACATCGCCGATGTTGGCCACGTGGCTGTGCAGGGTGAGCGCGTTCACAAATTTCTCACCAGCGTCGCGTCCGCCCTTGATGTGGAAGGCGGGCACCGAGCCGTAGCCCATGCCGCCGGTGTAGTGATTCATCCGTTCGTGCCACGGGCTGGACGAAAGGCTGCCGAATTGCACCGACTCCACCTGGTCGTGGCCTTCCAAATATTCGACCACCGCATTGGCGTTGGAGCAGTGCCGCTCCATGCGCATGCTGAGCGTCTCCAGGCCTTGGAGGAAGTAGAAGGCATTCTGCGGTGAGATGGCCGCGCCGATGTCCCGTAGCAGCTGAACCCGGGCCTTGATGATGAAGGAGCCGTGGCCCAAAGCTGGCCAGAAAGCCAAGCCGTGGTAGCTGGGGTCGGGCTCGGTGAAGTTGGCGAAGCGGCCGCTGGCCCCGTAGTCGAAGGTGCCGCCGTCGATGATCACTCCACCGATGGAATTGCCGTGGCCGCCGATGAACTTGGTCATGGAGTGCACCACGATGTCGGCACCGTGCTCCAGCGGCCGGATCAGATAGGGAGTTGGAACCGTATTGTCCACCATCAGCGGAATGCCCTCGGCGTGGCCCACCGCGGCGACACCCTCGATGTCTAGGCAATCGTTCTTGGGGTTGCCGATGGTCTCGGCGTAGAGCACCTTGGTGTTCTCCTGAATGGCGTTCTTCCAAGCACCGAGATCGTCGGGATCTTCGATGAACGACACCTCGATGCCCATCTTGGGCAGGGTGTAGTGCAGCAGGTTGTAGGTGCCGCCGTACAGCGACGCGGAGGACACCACATGGTCGCCCGACTCGGCCAGGTTCAAGATAGCCAGAGTCTCCGCTGCCTGCCCGGAGGCCATGGCCAGCGCCCCGGGGATCCCGATGGCGGTCTCAGTCCCGCCTTCCAGCGCGGAGAGCCGGGCCTCCAACACCATCTGGGTGGGATTCATGATCCGGGTGTAGATGTTGCCCACTTCGGCCAAACCGAACAGCGCGGCGGCGTGTTCGGTGTCGCGGAATACATAGGAGGTGGTCTGGTAAATGGGCACCGCCCGTGATCCGGTGGCCGGATCGGGATCCTGCCCGGCATGGATCTGCTTGGTTTCAAAACCCCAGTTTTCGCTCACGGCTCTTCTCTCTTCCTTTCGGAGTTGCCGGACAAATACTAATGAAATGCTGCCGAATGGCAGTTATCGGGGAGCTATGCCTTTCCTTGTCCGCCGGAAACGGCCTGTACGCTCTCGCGGCCCTCGGAGATCCACGGCATCATGGCCCGCAGCTCAGCCCCTACCTGCTCGATGGGGTGCTTTTGGCCTTCGGCTTCCAGTCGAAGGAAATTAGGACGGCCGCTGCGGCTCTCGCTCATCCACTCATCGGCGAACGAACCGTTCTGAATCTCACTCAGGATCCTCTTCATCTCGGCTCGGGTGGCGTCGTTGATGATGCGGTCCCCTCGGCTCAGATCGCCGTATTCGGCGGTGTCGGAGATGGAGTAGCGCATTCCGCCGATCCCCTCCTCGTACATGAGATCGACGATGAGCTTGAGTTCATGCAGGCACTCGAAGTAGGCCACCTCGGGCTGGTAGCCGGCGCCGCACAGGGTCTCGAACGCTGCGGTGACCAACGACGTGAGCCCGCCGCACAGCACCACTTGCTCACCGAACAAGTCGGTCTCGCACTCCTCGGCGAAGGTGGTCTCGATCACGCCGGCTCGGGCTCCGCCGATGGCGTCGGCGTAGGCCAGCGCCAGTTCCCGGGCATGGCCGCTGGCGTCCTGTTCCACCGCGATCAAACAGGGCACACCGCCGCCCTCCACGTAGGTGCGCCGCACCAGGTGGCCGGGGCCCTTGGGGGCCACCATGGCCACGTCCACACCGTCGGGGGCGGAAATGAAGTCGAACCGCACGTTGAAGCCATGGGCGAAAAACAATGCATCGCCGGGCTGGAGGTGGGGCTCGATGTGGGCCTTGTAGATGTCTCCCTGCTCGGTGTCGGGCAGCAACAGCATGATGATGTCGGCTTCAGCCGAAGCCTCGGCCATTGACATCACTGGCAGGCCGGCCTCGGCCGCCTTGGCTGCCGACGAAGAACCATCCCGCAGCCCAACCCGCACATCGATGCCTGAGTCCTTCAGGTTGAGGGCGTGGGCATGGCCCTGCGAGCCGTACCCCAAGAT
>VYDF01000296.1 GCA_009843565.1 Acidimicrobiia bacterium
CTGAAGCCGGTCGGCTGGCCTCTGAGGTCGTCGCCCCCACCAACCGAATAGGCGACCAGACCGGCAGTGTGCTCACCGACAACGGCGACGTCATCACACCCGAGGGCTTCCGGCAGGCCTACCAGCAGTTCATCAGCGGGGGCTGGACCGCGGTGTCAGCAGATCCTGAGCACGGAGGTGCCGGATTTCCGCTGGTCATCGACGTCGCCATCCAAGAGATGTTCACCTCGGCCAACATGGCGTTCTCGTTGTGCCCGATGCTCAGCCAGAGCGCGATCGGCGCGCTCAGCACCCACGGCAGCCCCGAGCAGAAACATCGCTGGCTGCCCCTGTTGATCAGTGGAGCGTGGACCGGAACCATGCTGTTGACCGAGCCCCAGGCTGGCTCCGATGTCGGCGCCCTCACCACTCGGGCGGAACCTCAGGCCGACGGGAGCTATCGGCTGTGGGGACAGAAGATATTCATCACCTGGGGCGAGCACGACATGGCCGACAACATCGTCCACTGCGTGCTCGCCCGCACCCCCGACGCGCCGGTCGGCACTAGGGGCATCTCCCTGTTCATCGTGCCCAAATACTCGCTGGAAGAAGACGGCGCACTCGGTGGGCGCAACGCCATCCGGTGCATCGGGCTGGAGCACAAGGTCGGCATCCACGCCAGCCCCACCTGCATCATGGAGCTGAACGGGGCGGTCGGCGAACTGGTGGGAGACGAGCACGAGGGTATGCGCCAAATGTTCACCATGATGAACAAGGCCCGACTCCTCGTGGGCCTGGAGGGCTTGGCCGTGGCCGAGCGGGCTTACCAGCAGGCGGCTGCCTTTGCCGCCGAGCGGCGACAGGGTCGCCGCCCCGATACCGAGCCGGATGCCCAAACCCCCATAAACCAGCACCCTGACGTGCGCAGAATGCTGCTCGACATGAGAGCACGCACTGAGGCAATGAGGGGTTTGCTGTATCTCAACGCGGCGGCAGCCGACCGGGCGGCCCGCCATCCCGATCCGGCCTGCCGCCAGCAAGCCCAGCAGCGGGCCGAACTGCTCACGCCGGTTTCGAAAGCCTGGTGTACCGACCAGGGGGTCGAGGTGGCATCCATGGGCATCCAAGTACACGGAGGCATGGGCTTCATCGAGGAAACCGGTGCGGCCCAGCACTGGCGCGACAGTCGCATCGCCCCCATTTACGAAGGCACCAACGGCATCCAAGCCATCGATCTCGTGAGTCGCAAACTCTCTATGGACGGCGGCGCTCCATTGGCCGGTCTGTTACAGGAGATGTCCGGCTTAGACAAAAAGCTCGACGAGGCTGGCGCCGCAGTGGCCGAAGCCGCACGCTGGCTGAGCGACCACCCCGGAGATGACGCCCTAGCCGGCGCAACCCCGTTCCTGAATATGCTCGGCCTCACTATCGGCGGCTGGGTCATGGCCCGAACATGGGACAAGGCCCAGGAACTCGCAGCCGCAGAAGAATCCCAAAGTGGCTTTTTGACAGCAAAGCAGACTTCCAGCCGCTTCTACCTCGACCAGATACTCCCGGCTGCCCCTGCTCTTCTTCCCGCGGCAACTTCTGGCGCTGCTGCGCTGGACTAGCGGGCCCTATCCGCCTAATCGCTCGCGGGCTGCCGCACTGCGGGACAATAGGTGGGCCGGCAGAGTCGCCCCGTTCACAACCACGTCCCCTCCGGGGGCGTCGCCAGCCTCCGACGGCTCTTCCCCAACGTCCCCGTTTGATCCACCAACCAATTCCCCCGCCTCAGCCGCGGCCTCAGCCGCCGCTTCGGCGGCAGCCCGGCCGGCCAGAAAGTCCTCCCACTCCTCTTCCCGCACCAATTTGTCACGGTGGATAGACCCCCGCTCGGACCCATTGTCGAATCGAACCCAATAGCGCACCCAGCGCATACCGGTGTGAAGCATTACTTCGCCCGGAGTGCCCTCAGCTACCCCGGCCAAGTCCTCGGCCAAAATAACCCGTTCTCGTCGGTCCAATAGCCCGGTCACTAACCCAGGGTATCCACCGTAATGGGGTCCGGAGAAACCGCCGTTTCAACCACCGATTCGTTGACCACATCTATCACATAAGCCACACTAGCCACATATCTGGGCATTTGTAATAATGTTTCAATTTGATTACAATTGTGACTAACACCATAACGATCGCCGTTACCAACTGCCCCTTATGAAGAAGTTCTTGCGGATCGTCTGCCTCGTTGCGGCCATGCTGCCGCTGGCCCTGAGCACTCCCAGCGCGGCCCAAGACTCGTTTTTTGAGGAGCGCGAGCGCCAGATCGAAGAAAAGAAGCGGGAAATAGAAGCTCGCCAACGCGAGCAAGCGTCTCTGAAACGCCAAGCTCTGTTCGCCATTGAAGAGCTGAATGTGACCAACGCCCAGATCGAAGAGGTGGATGCCGCTCTCACCGAGGTCAACAATTGGATCGCTGCGGCTGAAACTCGTCTACGGGCAGTGCAGCTCTCCCAAACCGCGGCTCAAGAGCGTGTTACCGCGGCCCGAGACCGGGATGCCGATCTAGACGAGGACATCGCAGCCATCCAGGAGCGTCTGCGCAACCAAGTGGTCGACATCTATCTGGACTTGGTGTACGAGCAGAACTTCCTCCTCCAAGACGGTGACCCCAACCGAAACGCTCGCCGCCAGTACTACATCGAGGAGCTCGGCGCCGACGCCCAGGTGCTCATAGATCGCCTGCGCCAAACCAAAGACGATCAGCAAATCGCGGTTCAGCAAGCCGAGCAGGCCCAAATCGAGATCGAGCAAGCCCAAGTCGAGATCGAAGAAGCCCTGACTGACCTGGCCGAGCTCAGAAGAGCGCAGCAAAAGCTGCAAGAAGAGTGGAACCGCAAGCGAGAACTCCTCCAAGCGAGAATCGATGCCGAAGCCCAAGCCCAAGCCGAAATCGAGGGCGAAATATCTGGGCTCGAGCGGAACATCGAAGAAATCGAAGATGAGATCGAGCGCGAGAGAGAGCGAATCCGCCTTGAGGAAGAAAGGCGAAAGCGCGAAGCGGAACTGGCCCGCTTGGCCGAGTTGGAGCGCCAGAGGCAAGCCGACTTGGCTCTCCTGGCCGCCCAAGAGCGCATCGGCCAGTTCGACGATATCCAGATCCCCGCTCCACCGAGCTTCTTGAACCCGGTGAAGGGGCCACTTGTCTCAGGGTATGGAAACCGGGTTCATCCCATCTTCGGCACCGTACGTTTCCACGCCGGCCTGGATTTTGCCGCCGACATGGGCGCTCCCATCTGGGCCGCCGCCTCCGGAACCGTGATCCAGGTTCAAACGCGAGGTGGGTACGGGGACACGGTAGTAATCGACCACGAAGGCGGATGGTCGACGCTGTACGCCCATCTCTCAAGCTACAACGTAAGAGTCGGTGACCGAGTGGCAACCGGCGACGTGATCGGCGGGATCGGCAGCACCGGCTGGTCCACCGGCCCCCACCTCCACTTCGAAATCCTATACCGAGGGTCGCCCCGCGATCCCGCCAATTACCTCGACCTCTGATCGCGCCGGCATCAGCGCCTTCAACAAGTCACGGCTCGGTTGTCTTAGACCGAGTCCCACGGCAAGACTGAGCCAATGGAGGCCTTGGTATTCGAGCGCAAGGTCGCTCGCTACGTGGCCGCCGCGGCGGCTTCAAGGGTGGTCCCCGGTGCGGGCGGTGGGGTAGGCCCACTCCGCTTGCGCGACATCGAACCGCCTGAGATGCCGGGACCGGAATGGCACATCATTCGTCCTCGGTTGACCGGCATCTGCGGGTCCGACCTGGCCACCGTGGAAGGCCGATCGTCCCGCTATTTCGAACCGTTGGTGTCATTCCCATTCGTTCCCGGCCACGAAGTTGTGGGCATCGATGAGGATGGGCGCCGATTGGCACTCGAACCGGTTCTGGGGCCAGCGGCCCGTGATGAGCCGCTCCCCTTCCCCGGCGCTGCCCCTGGCGACGGCGACGACTACGGCTATCTCCTCGGAGGAACCATCAAAGACGGCATCCAGATCGGCTTTTGCTCCAGCACTGGCGGCGGATGGGGAGAGATGCTGGTCGCGCACCAGAGTCAGCTTCATTCAGTGCCTGATCACTTCAGCGACGAGGCAGCAGTGATGCTGGAACCAGCGGCCGGAGGAGTCCACGCCGCCCTGAAAGCCCAGGTCGACGCGGGAGCCTCGGTGGCAGTGCTCGGAGCTGGCACCATGGGCCTGTGCTCGCTGGCCGCATTGCGGTCGCTCACCTCAGCCGGAACAATCATCGTCACCGCCAAACACCCCCATCAGCGGGATCTGGCCACCGACCTTGGTGCAGACCTCGTTGTTGACCCCCACGAAGTTCGAAGAGCAGTGCGGAGGTTCTGCGGTTGTCGGATGCTGGGCGACTACCTATCGGGCGGAGTGGACATCACCATCGACGCGGTGGGCAATCCGGCATCGGTAGCCGATGCCATCGCCATCACCAGACCTCGTGGCCGAGTGGTGCTGTTGGGCATGCCTGAATCAGCTCGAATCGACCTGACCGGGCTATGGCATCGCGAGACAGAACTGGTCGGCGCTTACACCTACGGAACCGAGAGCCTCCCTGATGGGCAAACGGCCACCAGCTTCGCAATGGCATTCGATCTGGTGACTTCGGCCAACCTCGAGCGCTTGGTCTCTGCCCGCTATCCCCTAAGCCGGTATCGGGAAGCCATCGCCCACGCCGCTGAAGCCGGCTCCCGGGGTGCCATCAAGGTGGTATTCGAACAGAACGTTTGATCACTGCGAGCCCAGCGGGGCCAGACCAAAGTCGGCCCCGATGGCACTGATCTCCTCCACCAGAGCCGTCGGCAAGGGAATCCCCGAGGCAAGCCGCTCTGCTCGGTTCTCATGCTCGATCTCGCCGGGCACATAGATGCGGTCCACTCCTTCGGCCCGCTCAGTGTTGTGCACATCTCGAATGAGCTGGTCCATCTGTTCCCGAAACCTGTCCAATCCGCAGAAACGCTCGAGGTCCAAGGTCAGAAACATCCAGCCTTTGGCCAGACGACTATTTCCCACCAATTCGCATTCCGTCTGCTCGGTGTGCCCAAAGCTGCTCCCAGCCACAATCCCCGACAGGACTTCAACCATCAGCGCAATGCCGAATCCCTTGTAACCCCCAAACCAGCAGAGATTCTGTGCTGACGCTTCGGCCGTGTCCGTGGTCGGCCGTCCCAGGTCGTCGTTGGCCCACCCCTCGGGGATGGTCGGATCGCCGCGCTTTTTTGCCAGCAAGATCTTGTTGCCGGCCACCGCGGTGGTCGCGATGTCGTACACCACAGGAAGCTCTCGGCCGGCAGGCACCGCCCAGGAGAACGGATTGGTGGAGAAGAGCCCCGATCGACCGCCATAGGGAGGGACAATGGCTGGCCCGTTTTGCACCGCCATGGCGAAGCAGCCTGCTTCCGCCGCAGGGAGGGTGTAGTAGGCCAAAGCCCCCAAATGGGTTCCCTCTCGCACCGTTACCGCCGCGACCCCGTGGGTTTTTGCCCGTTCCACCGCCAACTCCATGGCCGCCACCCCGGACACCTGCCCGAATCCAATGCCGCCATCCATCATCACCGTGGCGCCGTCGTCTCGCACCACCTTCACCTCGGTGACCGGCCGCAGATGTCCGGATCTCAGCCGAGCCACATAGAGCTCGACCAGGTGGGCCCCATGCGAGTCCACCCCGCGGAGGTCGGCCTCCACCAGATTGTCGACCACAATCTCAGCTTGGTCGAGGGGAACCCCCAACCCATTCAGAATGGCAACCTCGTAGCGCCGCAGCTCCTCATGATCCAGCCGAATCACGCCCGCATCGCTCACCGCTCAGTTCGTCTCTTCAGACTTGGGAGGGCGATAGAACAACGTGAGCTGGGTCAAACCAGCCAACACACCGCCGCCGGCAGCAATGGCCAAACCCACATAGCCATCCCAGTTGTCATCGATGCCCAGCGCATTGTCGATCGACCACTCCATAGGCCCCAAAGTGGCCACTGATGCTGCAACCACAGCCAGAACGAAGGTGTACTCCCAGCCCTCTCTCACAATCATGAAACCGTTGTGCCGGTGGACAGTCCAAGCGGCCACCACCATGACCCCGATCATGCCCGCAGCAGCCAGCGGTGTGAAGAGCCCCAAGGCCAAGAGCAATCCCGCGCCGATCTCGGTGAGCGCGGCCATCCAGGCATGCAACTTGCCCGGCTTCATTCCCATGCTGTCGAACCAGCCCGCGGTTCCGGGAATGCGGCCGCCCTGAAAGATCTTGCCGTATCCGTGAGCGGCAAACGTAAGCCCGATGCCCACCCGCAGAATCAGCATTGCCAGATTCATCTCATCCATGGGCCCACAGTACCGGCCCATCTAGTCTGGACAAGTGCCTCTCTGGCTCAGCGTGCTCATCGCCATTCTCGCCGGGATGATCCTTATCCGCGTCGGCATAGGTGTGCTGTTGATGATCCGCCAGCCGCTCCCGCCGCCGCCGCCGCCGGGAGAGCTGCGCAGGGTGAAGATCACGTATCGATGCTCGATCTGCTACGCCGAGGTCCGTATGACCTCAGCCCCCGAGGAAGACCCCGAGCCTCCCCGCCACTGCGGCGATGACATGGACTTGCTTGCTCCCATCGACGAGTGAGACAGGCTATCCACAAGCTGTGGACAAACCTGGGAACAAACTACAAAGCCGTAACTAGGCAAGAGCCAAGCTGGCTAATGCCACTGTGTGGCCACCAACATGCCCGCCAGCAGCAGGCCAAGCCCCCCCAGCAGGTACCAGTTGCTGGTGTCGCCCGGCAGTAGGGCAACGTAGTTGAGCACAATCATGATTGCCCCCAGCACCAGCAGGGCGATCATCAACACCGGCACCCAGATCGGGCTGATCTTCTCGGCAGAAACCGGCACCCGGGGTGCCGCCTCGTTCTCGGGTCGGGTGCCCCTCGGCGTAACCCGCCCGCCCTGCACTCTGCGCTTGGTCGGTTTGGCCATGGGCACAGGATACGCGCTTCGAACCCCCGGCAGCCCCCCAGTAACGTTGACCTCGGTGACTCCCCGCATTCTGGTAATCGACAACTACGACTCCTTCGTCTACAACTTGGTCCAATACCTGGGCGAGCTGGGAGCAGAGCCCCTGGTCTATCGCCACGATGCCATCACCCTCGAACAAGCCCTCGACATCGAACCCGATGGCGTTCTTATCAGCCCCGGACCGGGACAGCCTTGCGATGCCGGGCTGAGCAACGCCCTCGTCCAGCAGTTCACCGGCGTGCGACCCCTGCTCGGCGTGTGCCTCGGATTGCAGTGCCTGGGAGAGGCCTTCGGCGGCCGAGTGGTTCGAGCTCCTCAGGTCATGCACGGCAAGACGTCGATTATCCACCACACCGGCGAAGGTGTTTTCGCGGGACTCCCCAACCCCATCGAGGCCACCCGATACCACTCGCTCATCGTGGAGCGATCTTCAGTGCCCGCCATCCTCACCATTACCGCGGAAACCGATGACGGCCTCGTGATGGGGCTGCGCCACCGCGACCACCCGGTGGAAGGGGTGCAATTTCATCCCGAGTCAATCTTGACCTCATCCGGCCATGACATGTTGAAGAACTTCCTGGCCCAGGTCTCCCTATAACAGCCACCCTGTTTGCCGCGTCTAGCGAACGCTACATCCGTCGTCTACACCCGGCGTGTCACCATCGAGGCCTTCCACCCAATTGGCCGCATTAGCCGCCACCGCAGGCATCGGGTACGGATTCTCCAGATTCCACTCCACTACCAGGCCAGGGACGTCGGCGTACGCCGTCGCCAAATCGATGCACTCAGCGGCAAATCTGCTCGACAGGGCATTCCATCTTGGAATACTGCCCAAGGCGTCGGGCTCGCGGCCCGCGGCAACAGCTCGTGCCGTAATCGCCGCGGCCTCGTTCCTTGCCTCAATCCTGCGGGGGCTGAACTCATCGATGATCTCTGTGGGTGTTGGCCCCGGTCCGCCCGCGGTCGGCTGTCCCAGGCACACGGTCACCTCCGTCCCCAGCGGATGCTCCTCCTCAGCGGGCGGTACTTGGCCCATGATCCGACCCACGAGTTCTTCGGCATCGTTCGGAAAATCGCACTCGGCGATGGGTTCGGCCAACACGAGTTCTAATTCGGCCAGTAGCTCACCAGCCGTTTCCGGGGTCAGTCCGACCAGGCTGGGAATCACCACGTTCTCAGAACCCAAAGAAACCAGAATCACGATCTGGGAGTCCGGCAACAACAGAGCCGGCGGCGAGGGATCAGTTCCGATCACCAAATCCTTGTCTACGTCGTCAGAGGGTTGCTCCAGTATCTCCTCGCTCACCTGCAAGCCCGCTTGCACCAAAACCTGTGTCGCCCGCAACAACGTCATCCCCGCCACATCTGGCACTTCTACCGCCTGAACCCCCTCTGCCACATAGAGCATCACAGAACTGCCTGGAGCAACCTCGCTCCCAGCGGCGGGATCTTGGCGCAGCACTTGTCCCGCTGGCGCTGTGGAACCCTCGACCTCCTGCAATTCGGGAGCAAAGCCTCGGTCCTGCAAGAGACGGGCGGCGTCGCTGGCACTCTGACCCACCACCCCGGGAACAATCACCGGTACCGCCCCCGAACTAACGGTGATCTCTATTTCCTCCCCTTGCTCGACTTCAGCCTGAGCTTCGGGCGATTGGGAGATCACCTCATTGCTGGCCACCGTTTCGCTGGCTTCGAACACTTGGCTGACCACAAAGCCGGCGGCACGAAGCTCGCGTATTGCCGACTGGCTGGACAATCCCACCACATTGGGCACAGAGACCATGGGAACAGGGGTGCTGGTTATGGCGGGCGGAGCGGCGTCTTCACCGTTATCGAGCACATTTGAGAGCACAAAGAACACCAGCACTGCAACCGCGATGAATATGACCGTGGCCGCCGTATACAGCCCTGCCCGCGAGGAGGGTTCCAAAACAGCCACTGGCGGCGGCGGTGCCGGAGGCGGCTGCGCAGGCCCGCTGGGCGACGGTGGGGGCGCAGCCTGCTGGGGTTGGAAGGGTTCTTCTGGCGTCTTTTCGGGCGGGGACGGCGTTGGCGGTTGAACCTCTGCTGGTTTGCGCGCCGCCGACAGTTGATGGCGCCCCTCGCGGTAACGCTGCAAGTCACGCGTGAGGTCCTTGGCCGTCGGGTATCGCTCGGCCGGGTTCTTGGCCAGCAGCTTCATGGCGATGGCTTCCAGCGACTCCGGCAGCACCACCCCCAACGACGACGGGGAAGGCACGGCCTGCTGCACGTGCTTATAGGCGACAGCCACAGAAGTGTCGCCAGTGAACGGAGGACGTCCGCAGAGCATCTCGTACAGCACAATTCCCAACGAATACAGGTCACTGCGATGGTCTAGAGGCCTCCCTTGAGCCTGCTCCGGCGAGAAGTAGGTCGCCGTGCCCATCACCGCACCGGTCTGGGTGAGATTCGACTCCGCTCCACCAAACGCCACTATGGCAATGCCGAAGTCGGTCACCTTCACCTGGCCGTCAGGCGAGAGCAGGACATTGCCGGGTTTGACGTCCCGGTGGATTACCCCGTTGCTGTGGGCGAAGCCCAGCGCCTCAGCCATATCCATGGCGATTCCAGCAGCCCGTTCCGGGGCCAAGGGGCCTCCCGAGCGCAGCAATTCAGCCAGGCTGTTCCCCTCGATGTACTCCATGACGATGTAGTAGGTGCCTTCGGCCGAACCCCAGTCGTAGACCGCCACGATGTTGGGATGATTGAGGTTGGCCGCCGCCGTGGCCTCCCGCCTGAACCGCTCCACAAAGCTCGGATCGGTGGCAAATTCTGGAAACAGGCGCTTGATGGCCACCGGACGGGATAGCAGGGTGTCCTGGCCCAAAAAGACATCGGTCATGCCGCCGCGGGCAATCTGATTCCGCAGTTGGTAGCGGCTGCCCAAGAGCTCCGGACCGTTGTCTGACATGGCGCAACCAGCGTACTTGTTGATTTGCCCGATTTATGGGAGGGCTACATCCACCACATCCACCACCACCACCGTGATGTTGTCGCTTCCGCCCCGACGCAAAGCCAGGTCCACCAGCGCACTCGCCACTTCGTCCGGCTTCTCGAATTGAAGCAAAACTGCGTGTATATCCCGATCAGCCGCTTCATGGGTCAGGCCGTCGGAACACAGCAGATAGCGGTGTCCGCTCACCGCGTCCAACGTCCAATCGTCAATTGCCACCTTCGACTCAATGCCCAGAGCTCTGCTGAGGTGGTTCCGGGCTTCATGGATTTCCGCCTCTTCCGGTGTGATCATCCCTGCTTTCAGCATTTCTTGCACCACGGTGTGGTCTTCTGTCAATTGGTGAAGTCCGCTCTCGTCACAACGGTAGACCCGGGAGTCGCCGACGTTTACCACCGCCAGCGTCTCGCTGTCGTCGTGCTCAACCACGGCTAGCGCGCACAAGGTGGTCCCCATGCCGGCCAATTCAGGGTCCGATTTTGACTTTGCCAAGATCTCTTCGTTGGCTCGATCTACTGCATCCAACAATTCCTCCACCGTGGGAGCAGGCGGCGGCGAGTGGCGTCGCCGAAGCGTACGACGGCGAGTGACAGTGCGGGCTTCGACCGCAGCTTGCACCTCATCAGCCAACGTCTTCACGGCCAGGGCTGACGCCACTTCTCCCCCCCGATGACCGCCCAACCCGTCGGCAACCGCAAAGAGGTTGTTGGCGGCCAACATCGAATCCTAGTTTTTTTCTCGACGTCGGCCTCGGTCGGTTGCTTGCCCCACTTCTAGCCGG
>VYDF01000043.1 GCA_009843565.1 Acidimicrobiia bacterium
TCGGCGCCGAAATGCTGACGGAGTCTCCGTCGACCACGGGTTCGGCCCACACCGGTGTGCTTGAGGCCAGGTAGAGCGACTGGCCGGAGCCGTAGAGGGTGTGGCCATCAGCCAGCACCGAGGCGGCATCGCCGGTACTCAGCGGCTCGTCCAAGTTGAAGCTCAGCACCGACAGCACGGTGAAGCCGGAGAACTCGGCGGGGGTATAGAGCTGATCGCACTCGGGTAGGAGCCCAGCCCGAGTACCGTCGGGTCCGTCGAAGCGGTAGGCCGGCAGCCAGGCGCCCAGATCGGCAGTGGCGGCGATCTGCTTGTTGGCTGCTTCGGCTGCGGCTTCAGCAGCCGGGCCACTGGGGTACACGAACTGGAATTGCACCGGGTAGCTCGACATCGACATCCACACCACGTCGCCCACTGAGCGCGCGCTCAGGTAATTGCCCTCCACTCGGAGTTCGGACACCACCTCCATGGAAGCCGGATTGGACAGGTCCACCTCTTGGATGAGCGACACCGGGCTGCCTCGGAAAATCACATCCTCGGCAATGACGTAGTCACCTTCAAGGTCGCTGGCCGCCACCGGCTCCAGCCAATCGGCATAGCTGGTCGAAAACACCATGGCCCGATCGCCCCGGATAAAGATTTCCTGGCCCCATCCCGAGCCAGACTCTCCCACCAGATCAACGCTGCCGAGGTACCGGGGCTGGTCGCCGGATACATCCACATAGTGCAAACGGCCCTGGGCCACGGCCAGGATGCGGTTGCCATCGGTCTTGATGATGTCAGGCTCGTCCACCCCGGCCACCTGAACGTTGGTGCTGGAGAAGTCGCCGTCGCTGCTGGCTGGCGCGGCCTCGGGGGCCGCGACCGCTGAGGCCGCGGAGTCGTCGGCCATCATCTCGGCTTCCTCGGCCATGAATGGCTCGGGAATCCCGAAGCGGGGCCCGTCGTCAAGGCCGTAGGGGCCGACCCGGGCGACGGTCTCGGTGCGCAGATAGTCGAGCAGCGTGCTGCAATCGCCAAAGCTCCTCAGCGCCGACAGCAGCTCGATGTCGTCCAGCACCACCGTGGGCTCGGCTGTGCTGTCGGGCGCACGGGTGACTTCGCCTGTGGCTGTGCCGCTGACCCCTCCGGTGATCCCCGGCGTATCTCCGGGGTCAGACGAGCAGGCCGCGGCCAACAGAGCCAATGCGACCAGAAAGGGGACGATTCTCGTGAACTTCATCATGTTCACTAAGACGACGCCCCCGCTCCGCCTGGTTCCCAACTTGCGAAGAAATGCATGCCGGGCACCCTACTCGCAGGCTATGACAGCCACTTCCAACCCGAGATGGTTGTGGCGTCTTAGGCCAGCGACGGCATCCAGGAGGGGCGAGTGGCCTCGAAGGCGTCTATGGCGGTGGTGTGGGCGAGGGTGAGGCCGATGTCGTCGAGACCCTCCAGCAGGCGGTGTTGAACGGCGCCGTCGAGGGGGAAGTCGGCGCTCACACCGGCGTCCGGGGCCGACACGGTAAGCCGTTCGACGTCGACAGTGATCTCGATTGAGGGGTCGTCAGCCACCGCATCGAGCAGGATGCGGGCCACCTCTTCGCTCACCTGCACAGGGACCAGGCCGTTCTTGGTGGAGTTGTTACGGAATATGTCACCGAAGCGAGGGGAGATCACCGCTTCGAAGCCGTACTGCTGGATGGCCCACACCGCGTGCTCCCGGGAGGAGCCGGTACCGAAGTTGGGACCGGCCACCAGGATGCGGGCGCCGGCGAAGCGGGGGTCGTTGAGCACGAAAGCAGGGTCTTCGCGCCATTCCGAGAACAGCCCTTGCTCGAATCCGGTTCGCTCCACTCGCTTGAGCCAATCGCTAGGAATGATCTGGTCGGTGTCCACATCGCTTCGGTCCAACGGCAGCGCGGTACCGGCAATCACTCGCACCGGCTTCATGACAAATCTCCGGGAGTGGCGAAAGTGCCAGCTACCGCAGTGGCGGCGGCAACCGCGGGCGACACCAGATGGGTGCGGCCTCCCTTGCCCTGGCGGCCCTCGAAGTTGCGGTTGGATGTGCTGGCGCAGCGCTCACCGGGGGCCAGCTTGTCGGGGTTCATGGCCAAGCACATCGAGCAGCCCGGCTCCCGCCAGTCGAACCCGGCGGCTTTGAACACCTCGTGGAGACCCTCCGACTCGGCTTGGGCCTTGACCGCGCCCGAACCGGGCACCACAAAGGTGCGGACGCCGGAGCGCACCCGCCGACCCTCCACCACCGCGGCGGCGATGCGCAGGTCCTCAATGCGGCTGTTGGTACACGAGCCGATGAACACGGTGTCAACCGGGACTTCTTTCAGCGGAGTACCCGGAGTCAGCCCCATGTAATTGAGCGCCCGTGCCGCCGCATCTCGCCCGCTGGCCTCAGTGAAGCTGTTGGGGTCGGGCACGCGGCCATCGATGGGGGCCACTTGAGCTGGGTTGGTGCCCCACGACACGTGGGGAACCAACTCCGACCCGTTTATCACCACTTCCTTGTCGAAGGTGGCGTCATCGTCGGTCGACAGGCTGCGCCATTCGTCCAGGGCGGTTTCCCACGCGGCGCCCCTCGGTGCGAAGGGCCGGCCTTGGAGGTACTCGAAGGTGGTGTCGTCGGGGGCCACCAGTCCGGCCCGAGCCCCAGCCTCAATCGACATGTTGCACACCGTCATGCGCCCCTCCATCGACAGCGAGCGGATGACCGGCCCCCGGTACTCAATCACCGAGCCGATGCCCCCGCCGGTGCCGATGCGCCCGATGATGGCCAAGATCACGTCCTTGGCCGTGCAGGTCATCGGTAGCGCGCCGTCCACCGTCACCGACATGGTGCCGGGTCGCTGCTGGGGCAGGGTCTGGGTGGCCAGCACGTGTTCCACCTCGCTGGTTCCGATGCCGAAGGCCAGCGCCCCGAACGCCCCGTGGGTGGAGGTGTGGCTGTCGCCGCACACGACGGTCATCCCGGGCTGGGTCAGGCCCATCTCCGGGCCGATCACGTGAACGATCCCCTGGCCAGGGCTTCCCATCGGATACAGGGTGATGCCGAACTCCTCGCAGTTGGCCCTCAGCGTCTCAACCTGCTGGCGGGAAATGGGGTCGGCGATGGGCCAGGCGATGTTGTCGGTGGGAACGTTGTGATCCTCGGTGGCCACGGTGAGGTCGGGCCGACGCACCGTCCGGCCGTTCATGCGAAGACCGTCGAAGGCCTGCGGCGAGGTCACCTCGTGGATGAGATGCAGGTCGATGAACAGCAGATCGGGCTCACCGTCGGCATGGTGCACGAGGTGGCGGTCCCACACTTTCTCACTGAGGGTTTGGCCCATTGGCCCTCCGATTTCTTGCGAATTCCGCGGTAGTGCTGAGGCTATCGGCTGGCCTCGGCTGGGGATGGATCAGAAGCAATGCTGCTCTGCGGATGGGAATAGGCGGGCACTCCGACCGAGTCGAGGGCCTTGCTCAAGCAGTCCCAGAAGCTGTCGAAGTCGGTCACCACCGATGCGTGGCCCCCCCGATAGGAGTAGACGCTGATGCCGTCGACGGCATCAGCCAGCTCCTGTTGGAGGTAGTCGGGCACTACCTTGTCGCCCAAGGTGCGGATTTGGGCGATCGGCATCGGCAAGTCTGCGATCCACGGTGACGAGTCGAAGTTGAACAGCTCGGTGCCTGCGTCCAACATGGCCTGCGGGTCGCCCTTCAGCACTTCGGTCTGGGCCCATCGCCCGATGTTGGTGCCGATCACGTTGAACACGGTCTGCTCCCAGCCCCAATACCGCAGCTTCACCGGAGCCAATCGGGAGGCAGCGGCCACCACCGGGAGCAGCGAGAAGCGGATGGCCCGCAGCCCTCGGCCCCGGAAACCGGTGGAGGTTGCGCCCAGAACCAGGCCGGTGATCCGATCGGGCGCGGCCCGTGCGGCCATCTGGGCGATGGCGCCGCCCATCGAGTAGCCCACGCACACGAAGCGGTCGATGCCCAAGGCGTCGGCCACGGCCAAGACGTCGGACGCGCAGTCGGAGAACTTGAATTTTCGGGTGGGAATGCCCTCGCCATGGCCCCGGTGATCGAACGCCACCACCGTGGCCCGCTGCGAGAGCGGCTCGAATGCCGGGTACCAGTTCAGATCGGCGGTCACCGTCCAGCCGTGCAGGAGTATGACGGTGGGCGAGCCCGGCGGCCCATCGGCACGGCGGACGTATATCCGGCCGATGCCGGGCAGCTCAATGTGCTCGCCCGGCGGCAGGGCAGGGCCTACGGGTGCGCCGCTACTGCTCAAGGGAAACGATTTGTACGGAGAGTGTGCCCCCAGCCGGGCTCTCATACGTCAAGGTGTCACCGACGCTGGCCCCGATGATGGCCGCCCCCATGGGAGAAGCGGGCGAGATCACGTCGAGACCGTCGTGGCGCTCCTCGATCGACCCCACCAAATAGGTCTCAACGTCGTCGGGATCGCCGTCGTAGGCCACGGTCACCACCGACCCCACACAAACGGTGTCTCCCTCGCCCGCTTCCACGATGCGGCTGTTCCTCAACATGGCCCCAATCTGGGCGATGCGGGTTTCCATCTTTCCCTGCTCGTCTTTGGCCGCGTGGTAGTCGCCGTTCTCGCTCAAATCGCCCAACTCTCGGGCCGCTTCGATTTTGCGGGCAATCTCTACCCGTCCGACGGTGGTGAGCTGCTCGAACTCGGCTTGCAGGCGGTCGAATGCCGTCTGCGACAGCTCATGGGTTTCCGGCATAGCGGACCATTTTAGTGGAATCCCGGCGGCCTACCGCTAAGTGTTTCGCTTTCAGGGATGCTGTCTTCGTATTCTGATGGGCCATGGCCCACGTCATCGGAGTCATAGGCGGCGACGGCATCGGACCCGAGGTTGTCGCCGAGGGACTGAAAGTGCTGGACGCGGCCGGGGTTGCGCTCGACACGGTGCCCTACGACCTCGGCGGCGCCCGCTATCTGCGAGATGGCACGGTGCTGACCGACGAAATCCTGGACGAGTGGCGGGGTCTGGATGCCCTGTATGTGGGCGCGGTCGGCACGCCCGATGTGCCCCCGGGCGTCATCGAGCGGGGGCTGCTGCTGAGAATGCGCTTCGAGCTCGACTTGTATGTGAACCGCCGTCCGTTTCGGGCTCCCGACGGGGCTTTCGAATTCGAGGTAATCAGGGAGAACACCGAAGGGACCTACGCCGGGGAGGGCGGTTTCCTGCGACGCCACACCCCGGCGGAGGTGGCCACCCAGGGGTCGGTGAACACCCGCTTCGGGGTGGAGCGCTGCGTGCGCTACGCCTTCGAGCTGGCCCGCAACCGGCCAGGACGGCACCTCACCCTGGTGCACAAGACCAACGTGTTGACGTTTTCCGGCGATTTGTGGGAGCGGACGTTCAACGAGGTGGCCGAGGAGTATCCCGACGTGGCCACCGCCTACAACCATGTGGACGCCGCCTGCATCTACTTCGTGGAAGACCCCAAGAGCTACGACGTGATCGTTACCGACAACTTGTTCGGCGACATCCTCACCGATCTGGGCGGGGCCGTCTCGGGCGGCATCGGCTTGGCGGCATCGGCCAACTTGAACCCCGACCGCACCGGGCCGTCGATGTTTGAGCCGGTGCACGGGTCGGCACCCGATATTGTGGGGACGGGCCGGGCCAATCCCACGGCGGCGATTTTGTCGGCTGCCATGATGGTTGAGTTCCTGGGCGAGACCGCCGCCGCGGACCGGATTCGGGCAGCCTGCGCCGACCCGACAACTCAATACGGGACCACCACCGAAATCGGCGACGCCATCGCTGAGCGGGTGTGAGCCCGACAACGAACGAAGCACAGACCGCAGAAAGGACTTGAGCGCGATGCCAATCGAGACCACGGAGAAGGTGTGGATGGACGGCGAGCTGGTGGACTGGGCCGACGCCACCGTGCACGTGCTCACCCACACGCTCCACTACGGCAACGGCGTTTTCGAGGGCATCCGGGCCTATGAGACCGACGAGGGCGCCGCGGTGTTCCGGCTCACCCCCCATATCCGACGGCTGTTCGCCAGCGCCAAGATCCTCCAGATCGACATTCCCTACACCGTGGACGAGTTGGTGGCCGCCACCAAGGAAACTGTGCGGGTGAACAACTTGAAGAGCGGCTACATCCGCCCACTGGCCTATCTGGGCTACGGCGAGATGGGGCTGAACCCGCTGCCATGCACGGTGAACGTGGCCATCGCGGTGTGGCCGTGGGGCACCTATCTGGGCGATGAGGGGATTCGCAACGGGGTGCGCCTCATGGTCAGCTCCTGGCAGCGCCACGACCCCAATTCCATGCCCACCGCGGCCAAGGGCTGCGGGCACTACATCAACAGCCAGCTGGCCAAGGTGCAGGCGGTGAAGGCCGGCTACGACGAGGCCGTTCTGCTGTCGCCCCAGGGCCTTGTGAGCGAGTGCACCGGGGAGAACCTGTTTGTGGTGCGCGACGGCACCATCGTCACCCCGCCCACCTCGGTGGGGGCGTTGGAGGGAATAACCCAGGACGCCATCCGCACCATGGCCTCCGACCTGGGCATCCCCTATGTGACCGACAACCTGTTGCGCAGCGATCTGTATTTGGCTGACGAGGCCTTCTTGTCGGGCACCGCAGCTGAGGTAGTTCCCATCCGGTCGGTGGACGACCGCGAGATCGGCGACCCCGGTCCGATCACCCGCAAGATCCAAGGGGTGTTCCAGGACGCGGTGAGGGGCCGACAAGCCCAGTATCGGCACTGGAACGAGCATGTCGACCGCTGAGGCGACCGGATCCCGGCCCCTGCCCGCCTCCGTAGAGATCTACGACACCACCCTTCGCGACGGGAGCCAGCTCGAGGGGATCTCCCTCACCGTGGAGGACAAGCTCCGCATCGCCCGCCAACTCGACTATCTCGGCGTCCATTACATCGAGGGCGGTTGGCCCGGCTCCAACCCCAAAGACGACGAGTTCTTCGCCCGGGCCCGCGACGAGCTGAACCTGGAGACCAGCACCCTGGTGGCGTTCGGCTCCACCCGCAAGGTGAAGGGGCGCACCGATGAGGACCTCACGTTGGCCAACTTGGCGGCCTCGGGCACCGAGGTGGCCTGCATCGTGGGCAAGTGCTGGGACTACCACGTGCTCGAGGCCCTGCGGACCACCCTCGACGAAGGGGTGGCCATGGTGGCCGAATCGGTGCGGTTCTTGAAGGACAGTGGCATGCAGGTGTTCTTCGACGCCGAGCACTTCTTCGACGGCTATCACCACAATCGGGAATACAGCCTGGCGGTGCTGGAAGCGGCCGCGGTGGCCGGAGCCGACCGCATGGTGTTGTGCGACACCAACGGGGGCTCGCTGCCCGCTCGGGTGGAAGACATCGTGGGCGCAGTGGTGGACTACCTGGACATCCCGGTGGGAGTTCACCTCCACAACGACACCGGTTGCGGCGTGGCCAATGCCCTGGCCGGGGTGCGGGCCGGGGCCACTCAGGTGCAGGGCACCATCAACGGCTACGGCGAGCGCACCGGCAACTGCAACCTGGTGCCCATCATCGCCAACCTCAGCCTCAAGATGGGGGTGGAGACCGTTCCCTCCGATCGGCTGGACCGGCTCACCGGGGTATCGCACCATGTGGCTGAGCTGGTGAACTTCCCGCCCGATCCCCAGCAGGCATACGTGGGGTCGTCGGCCTTCGCCCACAAGGCCGGCCTCCACACCAGCGCCATCGCCCGCCGTCCCGATGCCTACGAGCACATTGATCCGGCGTCAGTTGGCAACGGCACCCGATTCGTGGTGTCGGAGATGGCCGGGCGCTCAACGGTGGAGCTCAAAGCCGACGAACTGGGACTAGACCTCGACGGCAAGGCTGTGGGCGAGATCGTGGACACGCTGAAGAAGCTGGAGCACGCCGGGTACCACTTTGAAGTGGCCGACGCCTCCTTGGAGCTTTTGATGCGGGCGGCATCGGGATGGACGCACCCGTACTTCGAGCTGGAGTCGTTTCGAGTGTCCACCGAGCATCGGTCGGGTACCGGGGCTCGGGCTTGGAACGAGGTGGCGGTGGAGATGGACACCGAGGCCACCGTGAAGCTCCACGTTGGGGGCGAGCGCATTGTGGCCACCGGCGAGGGCAACGGCCCGGTGAACGCTCTGCATGCGGCGTTGATGCTGGCGCTGGGCGACCGATACCCGGCGTTCCGTTCGATTGCTCTTATCGACTACAAGGTGCGGGTCCTGGACACTGCGGCGGGAACCGCCGCGGTGACCAGGGTAATCATCGACTCCTCCAACGGCGATCGGGTTTGGACCACCATCGGCGTGTCCACCAACATCGTGGAAGCCAGCTGGCAGGCGCTGGTGGACAGCCTGGTTTTCGGGCTGCTCCACAGCGAAGACGGAGGATGACATTGGCTGCACCCGATTACGTACCAAACGACACCGCGGCGGCCGACCGGCATTACGTATCACCGCCTCGGCGGCCCCAGCCGTGGCTGGCCGATCGTCCCGGCGAGTTGACCGGCGGCCAGCCAATGGGCGCTGGGCTGGGAGTACCTGGTCCCGACCAGGGGTATGCCTTGCGTCTGGCCCGTCGCTTCGAGAGCGAGCTGTTGCTGACCCCCGGAGAGCATGCCGCCGATGCCGTTGCCGGCTGTGTGGGCGTGGCTCTGAAACGGGCCGCCTTCTTCGGACGGGCCCCGGTGGCTGCCGATTTGGAGGTGGCCTTTCGGGTGTTCGGGTTCTTGCCTCCGGCCCCCGACGAGTCGCTGGTGGCTTGGCGCAAGGAGCTGTTCGCCGGTGTCAGCCACCCCCACCACTATGCCGAGGCCCGGCGTCTGGTGGATTTGGTTCCCGAGGCTGTTCTCCGGCAGTCCACCAGCGAGGTCGAGGCCGCCTGCGCCGCTGACAGAGCCAAGCTGTTTGTGCTGAGCCAGTGAGCCTGGCCCAACCGACCCGGGTGCGGTTCGCGCCGTCGCCCACCGGATACCTGCACGTCGGCTCCGCTCGCACGGCCCTGTTCAACTGGTTGTATGCCCGCTCTGTCGGCGGGACCATGGTGTTGCGGATCGAGGACACCGACGAGAGCCGCAACCGCCCCGAGCTGACCCAAGCCATTTTCGAGTATCTGGAGTGGCTGGGCATCCACTACGACGAGGGGCCGTACTACCAGTCGGAGCGTCGGGACCGTCACCGGGATGCGGTGCAGCGACTGCTGGACGACGGTCGGGCCTACCTGTGCGACGCCGACGACAACGAGCTGGCCGGTACCGAGATGGCCGACGGCCGGGCGGTGCGGTTCAGGACCCCGGAGGGGACCACGGTGATCGACGACGTGGTCCGGCGGGAGGTGGCCGTCGATCACGCCCAGTTGGGCGACTTTGTGATCTGGCGCTCCGACGGCTCCCCCACGTTTGTTCTGGCCAACGCAGTGGACGATGCCGACATGGCCATCACCCACGCCATCAGGGGCGAAGACCTGCTGTCGAGCACGCCGCGGGCCGTGCTGGTGGCCGAGGCACTGGGGGCCACCCCGCCGATATACGCCCACCTGCCCCTGTTGGTGAACGAGCAGCGCAAGAAACTGTCCAAGCGCCGGGATGACGTGTCGCTGGAGAGCTACCGGCGGCGGGGTTTCTTGGCCTCGGCCATGGCCAATTATCTGGCCCTTCTCGGCTGGGGGCCGCGCGACGGGGTGGAGATTCGACCGATGGCCGAGATCATCGGGCAATTCCGGCTGGAGGACGTGAACAGGGCGCCGGCGTTCTTCGACATCGCCAAATTGGAGCACTTCAACGGGGTGTACATCCGAGAGCTCGACACCGAGCAGCTCTTGGTCGCAATCGAACCACACCTGACTGGCAATGAGGTGCCGTGGCCCCCCGAGCGCTATCGCCCTGATGTGGTGGCCGCCGTGGTTCCGCTAGTGCAGGAGAAGTTGCGCACGCTCGACGGAATCGTGCCCCAAGTGGACTGGCTGCTCTGTCCCGAGGTGCCCATGGACGAATCGTCGTGGGACAAAGCAGTGGTGCGGGGCAAGGCCTCAGTTGAAATCCTCGACGGCACCATCGCCGCCCTAGTCGACTGCCCCTGGGATCCCGAAACCGTCAAGGACGCCGTGTTCGCGGTAGGAGAGGCCCACGGCGTCAACCGCTCCAAGTCCCAGGCCCCCGTCAGAGTAGCCGTCACCGGCCGATCGGTGGGCCCCCCGCTCTTCGAGCCCATGGTGCACCATCTCACCCGCGAAGAAGTCCTCCGCCGCCTCCGAAACGCCCGCTCCCGTCTCTAAAGCGTTGCCTCACTACAGGGGGAGGGGAGTACACTGGCCGCTGCTTTCGGGAGTGGTGTAATTGGCAACACACCGGGTTCTGGTCCCGATATTGGGGGTTCGAGTCCTCCCTCCCGAGCTTGGTACTGCCGCAGGTGGCGAGAAGGCGGTGGCATGGGTAAGACTGGCTGCCGCGTTGAATTGCCGGCACGCCCCACAGGATGCGTGCCGGGTCCATTGAAGGGGGAAACGTGAAGCATCTCCGTTGGATTATTTGCCTGTTGGCCATATTTGCACTGGTAGCAGTGTCGTGTGGCGGCAACGACGATTCGGGGGACTCGGCCCCTGCTGCGGCGCCTACCGAAGCTCCGGACGATTCCATGGACGACGAGATGGACGATTCCATGGACGATGAGATGGATGAGTCCATGGACGATGAGATGGATGAGTCCATGG
>VYDF01000197.1 GCA_009843565.1 Acidimicrobiia bacterium
TGTTGAGGGATTCGAACCGCCCCCGGTGGAAGAACTGGCTGGCGCCTAGTCGAATGCCCGCAGTGGTTCGCAGGGGGGCCGCGAGGCGAAGGGTGGGCGTGTCCGCGGCAGTCCGACGGGTGGCGCTTCTTGTAGTGCTCCTCATGGGGCTGGCCGCCTGTCAGGTCGACATCGAAGTGGGCATCGGCTTCAACGAGGACGGCTCGGGGTTGGTCACGGTGGATGTGGCGCTCGACCAGGAGGCAGTTGCGCTGGCCCCCGACATCACTTCCCTGCTGTTGATCGACGACATCGAGGACCCTGCCTCGGGCTGGTCGTACAACGACCCCCGGATCGACGACCAGGGCCGCACCAGCTTCTCGGCATCCAAGCCATTCGGGTCGGTTGAACAGCTCGAGTCGGTGCTGTCTGAGATCTTCGGCTCAGAAGAAGTGTTCAGAGACTTCACGTTCGAGCGGGCCACTTCATTTGCGCAGACTGATTATCGGGTAACCGGAGTGGTCGATTTGTCGGGGGGTATGGATCTGTTCACCGACCCGCAACTCACCGAGCGCCTCGGCGGCGAGCCCCTTGGCCAGCCGATCCCCAACCTGGAGAACGCGCTGGCGGGAGTAACCGTGCGGTTGGTCTTGGATCTGCCGGTGGGTGCCGAGCAGGAGGAGACCCTGGAATTGGGGCAGGGGGCAGTGAGCATTGAGATGACCGCCCAAGAGGAGAGTGGCACCGCGGTGACCCTCCGATGGGTGGCCTGGGCCGCGTTCGCGCTGCTTGGCCTGTCGGTGCTTATAGCCATTGCGGGCTATCTGCTGGACCGCCGGAATCGGAGCCGCAGCATCGATCCGACCATCTCACAGGAGCCCTTGGTTCGATCGACCAGCAGCGCCGCGGTCCAGCCCCCGGCTCGCCGGCTGCGCCTTGTGGTTTTGAACCCGCTCGGGGTGCTGTTCGAGCCGTCCGACGAGCCCTCCCAACTCCTGGTCGATTTCGCTGCCGAACGCGGCTCCGAAGTGGACGCCGAGACCGTGGACCAGATCCATAGCCAGGCCGTGCTCGGTCGCATCACCCCCGCTGAGCTGTGGACTGGGCTTGGATTGGACGACGATCCTGCCGAGCTCACCGAGCAGTATCTGGACCAGTACACCGTGCGTTCCGGGGCCCGCGACTTCGTGGCTGAGATGACCCGCCGGGAGCTGCCGGTGGCCTGTCTCACCAACGACATCGCCTCTTGGTCGTCGGCTCTGCGGGATCGGCTCCAGATCGAAGGTGTGGACACCTGGATTGTGAGCAGCGAAGTGGGGGTGTGCATGCCCGCTCCCGGCATCTACGAAGCCCTGCGCCGGACGACAGCGGTTCCCTACGAGAACGCGCTGCTAGTGGATGTGAGGGCTGAGCATCTTGACGCCGCCAATGCCCTGGGGATGTCCACCGCGTTGCTGGCCGAATCCCGGCCTCAGGGCGGCGACGCCCCCGGCCACGCGGTGGTGACCAGCTTTTCCGATTTCTTCCGGCGCCGTCCCCGTTCCTAACCCAGAAGCTGGGCGGCCCGCACGGCGAAATAGGTCAGTTCAGAAACTCGGCCGCCTGTGTGGCGAAATAGGTGAGGATGACGTCTGCGCCGGCTCGGCGGATGCCGGTGAGCGTCTCGGCGACGATGGCCTGCTCGTCGAGCCAGCCCGATGCCGCGGCCGCCTTCACCATGAGGTACTCGCCGCTCACCTGATAGGCGGCCACCGGCACCACCGAGGCATCGGCGAAGCGCCGCACCACGTCGAGGTAAGGGCCGGCGGGCTTCACCATCACCATGTCGGCACCCTCGGCGATGTCCAGCTCCATCTCCCGAAGGGCCTCGCGGCTGTTGGCCGGATCCATCTGGTAGGTCTTCTTGTCGCCGGAGCGGGGGGCCGAGTCCAGCGCCCCCCGGAACGGCCCGAAGAACGATGAGGCGTACTTCGCGGTGTAGGCGCAGATCCCCACGTCGGTGTGCCCGTGGTGGTCGAGCGTCTCCCGAATGGCCCCCACCCGGCCGTCCATCATGTCGCTGGGGGCCACGATGTCGGCCCCGGCATCGGCATGGGTCAGGGCCTGGCGGCACAGCACGTCCACGGTCTCGTCGTTCAATATGGTGCCGTCGGGGGCCACGATGCCGTCGTGGCCGTCGCTGTTGTAGGGGTCGAGGGCCACGTCGGTCATCACCACCGTTTCGGAGTGGGCGGCCTTTATGGCCCGGATGGTCTGGGGAATAAGCCCGTCTGGGTTCCAGGCCTCATCGCCAGTCGGGGTCTTCAATTCGTCGGGAGCGGCCTCGAACAGCACTACCGAATGGACCCCCAGATCGGCGGCTCGTCCCACCTCGCCCACGAGGCCGTCCACACACCAGCGGTTTACACCGGGCATCGAGTCGATGGGCTCGTCGCTGCCCCGGTGTACGAACAAGGGCAGCACAAAGTGAGCCGGGCTGAGCTCGGTCTCGCGAACCATGTCCCGGATCGCTGGCGTGCGGCGGTTGCGCCGGGGCCGGGCCGTGAGCTCCAAATGCGGATGGGCCATGCCTCCATGCTCCCATCTCTACTCCCGCCGCGCATTGCTGATGGGGTAAACAAGGGTCATGCGCATTGAATTGTCGACGGGGACGTCGGCTGAGCTCGTAAGGGTGGAGGGCGCCGACCGGGGGCTGGTGCTGATCCCCGACATGATGGGACTGCGGCCTCTGTTCGACGATCATGTGGCCCGAATCGCGGCCGAGCAGGGCTGGACGGTTTGTGCCCCCCAGCTCTTCGCAGGGCGCGAGGATCTCCCCATTGAGAAGAGGATTGGCGCGGCTTGCGAGTTGGTCGACGACCAGGTGCTGGCCGACGTGCTGGCTGCGGCCGACGCCACCGAGTGCGAAACGGTGGTGCTCACCGGCTTTTGCATGGGCGGCATGTACACCATCAAGGCTGCGGCCACCGGGCGATTCCACCGGGCGGCCGCCTTCTACGGGATGATCCGAATCCCCGACGACTGGAAGGGCCCCGGACAAGGCGAGCCGCTGGAGCTGTTGGCCGCTGGCGATCCCTGCCCGCTTTTGGCCATTATCGGCACCGATGATCCGTTCACCCCGGCTGAGTATGTGGCCGAGTTGGAGGAGGCCGGCGCGGTGATTGTGTCCTACGAGGGCGCCGATCATGGATTCGTGCATGATCCCGTCCGTCCTGCCCACCGCCCCCACGATGCCGCTGACGCCTGGCGCCACGTCATCGAGTTTCTGAGCCAATAGCGACAATGGCGACTGGCCCCTCGGTTTGGACGGTGGTCGTGGCCGCCGGCGCCGGCACCCGTTTCGGAAGCGCCAAGCAGTTCCTGGAATTGGGCGGCTCCCGGGTAGTAGACCGCAGCGTGGACATGGCCGCCCACGTAAGCGACGGGGTGGTAGTGGTGGTTCCTCCAGGAGATGTGGAAACTGAATCGGCCCGGCTGGCTGCCAGCGAGGTGGTGGCCGGCGGAGCGAGCCGGGCCGCCTCGGTGCGCAACGGATTGGCCGCAGTACCCGACGACGCGGCCATCATCTGCGTTCACGACGCGGCCCGCCCGCTGGCCGGCCCCGACGTCTACGAGAGGGTGATTCAAGAGGTGAGGTCGGGCGCCGCTGGTGCGGTGCCGGTGGTGCCGGTAACCGATACCATCCGCAGCGTGGATGGGGGAGTGGTAGACCGCAGCACCTTGCATGCGGTGCAGACCCCGCCGGCGTTTCGGGCCTAACTGTTGCGAGCGGCCCACGCGGGGGCCGACGACGCCACCGACGACGCCGGCCTGGTAGAGGCGGCTGGCCACGCCATCGCCACCGTGGAGGGCCATCCCCGCAACATCAAGATCACCCACCCCGACGACTTGGTCGCCGCCGAGGCCTGGCTGGCCACATGAGCGGGGACTTCCGAGTGGGTCACGGGTTCGACACCCACCGGTTCAGCGATGACCCCGACCGTCCCCTAATCCTGGGCGGCGTCAAGTTCGAGGGGGCGCCGGGGCTGGTGGGCCACAGCGACGGAGATGCGGTGGCCCACGCGGTGACCGATGCCCTGTTGAGCGCCGCCGGGTTGGGCGACATTGGCGTGCTGTTCCCCGACACCGACGCCAAATGGGCCGGGGCCGACAGCCTTGGACTGCTGGCCGACGCGGTAGCCCGGCTGGACGAAGCCGGTTGGCAGGTGGTGAACGCCGATTGCACCGTGGTGGCCGAGACCCCTCGGATAGCGCCACAGCGCAATGAAATGCAAGCGCGGCTCAGCGGGGTGGTCAGCGCCCCGGTCACGGTGAAGGGTAAGCGGGCCGAGGGCTTGGGCGCGCTGGGCCGGGGCGAGGGCCTGGCCTGCTGGGCAGTGGCCCTCATCGAGCGCCGGTGAGTAGCCAGGGACCCAGAGGCGGCAACCGGCGGGGTCGGGGTGGCGGCCCCAGCAGGGGTCACAGCAAGGGCCGGCCGCCTGGCGACCACGAGCGCAGCCGCCGCCAACGGGCCGGATTGGGCGGCGACCGGGTAGAGGGCCGCCAAGCGGTGCGGGAGCTGCTGTTGGCCGGCACTCGCCCAGTCCGAGAGGTGGTGATCGCCACAGGGCAGAACCAAACCGGAGCGCTGGCTCAAGTGGTGGAGCTGGCCGCCGAACTGCGGGTGCCTGTCAAAGAGGTGGCCCGTACCAAGTTCGAGTCCATGGCCGTCACCGAGGCCCCCCAAGGAGTGATCGCCCGGGCTGCCCCCTTGACCGAGCACGACCTAGAGGACCTGGCCCGTCCCCCCGATGGTCGCCCCCCGTTCTTGCTGGTTCTGGATGGCGTCACCGATCCGGGCAACGTCGGGGCCGCGTTGCGAACCGCTGAATGCGCCGGGGTCACTGGCGCGGTGCTGGGGCGGCACCGATCGGCCCACATCACCCCGACCGCGGCCAAGGCGGCCGCCGGTGCCATCGAGCACGTGCCCATGGCCGTGGTGCCGGGTATCCCCAACGCGCTGGCCCGCTTGGCCGAGCTCGGGGTGTGGACGGTGGGCCTGGACTTAACCTCACCCACCTCGGTGTACGAGATAAGCGTGGCCGAAGAAGCCGTGGCCCTAGTGGTGGGCAGCGAGGGCCGGGGCCTGTCCCGCCTCGCTCGCCAGCGCTGTGACGTGGTCGCCACCATCCCCCTCTCCGGCCATCTCAGCTCCCTCAACGCCGCCGCCGCAGTGGCCATCGGCTGCTTCGAAGTCGCCCGCCACCGCGCCCATTCGCCCAGCGACTGAACCTCGGCTCTCGCCTTTATGTCTCGGGTGGGGCGAGGGTGTCGGCGATGAGGGCTTGGACGACGGCATGGAGCGCCTCTTCGTCGGTGGCGCCGTCTTCGAGCGCTCCGTGGTACACGGCCAGTTGGCGGTCGGCCGAGGTGCCGCGTTGGCAGATGGTGCGGGCGTGCTCAACCTGCGTCACGCAGTCGAGGGCTTCGGCGTCGGGTCGGACCAATTCGATCATTTCCTCCACTAGGTCGGGGAGCGGCACCAGCTCGCCTTTGCCGAAATCTATGAGCCCGTCGCCGATCCCGTAGCGCTCGGCCCGCCACAGGTTCTCCGACACGAGGAAATTGGCGTAGCTGCGCCACCGGCGATTCTCCACTTTGAGCCTCCACAGCATCCGCAGCAAGCAGACGTAGAGAGCCGCAACGCAAACCGTGTCCTCCATCCTCGTGGGCAAGTCGGTGACCCGCATCTCCAGGGTGGGGTAGCGCTCCGATGGGCGGATGTCCCACCACACCTTGGTGGAGTCTTCGATGACCCCGGCCTTCACCAGCACGTCCACATGGCGCCGGTATTCGGCCCACGAGTCGAACTTCTCCGGCAATCCCGTGCGGGGCAGCGATCGGAACATCGCCATTCGGTAGCTCTTCAGACCGGTGTCGCGGCCCTCCCAGAATGGCGACGAGGTGGACAGGGCCAGCAGGTGGGGCAGGAAGTAGGCCACCTGATTCATCAGGTCGATCCGTAGGTCGGGATCCTCGATGCCGACGTGAACGTGCAGGCCGGAGATGACCAGCCCGCGGGAAACGCCCTGGAGGTCTTCGGCCAGAGCCTGATAGCGCGCTCCCTCGGTCACCTTCTGATCTTGGGGGCTGGCGAACGGGTGGGAGGAGGCCGCAATGGGAGCCAGCCCGTATTCGGCAGCGGCCTCGGTGACTGCCAGGCGCAGGAGTCCGATGTCGGCCCGCAGGTGCTTGAAGTCGGTGCAGATGCCGGTGCCGATCTCGAGCTGCGAGCTGAACAGCTCCCGGGCGACGATGCCGTGGTGCAGGTCGGCAACCTTCTCCAGGATCCCGGGGGGCTGCTCGGTAGTGAGGGCCCCGCTCTCGGGCTCGACTAGGAGGTATTCCTCCTCGATCCCGATAGTCCAGGTTGGTTCGTCTCCCACATCTGCGGTGTACCACACCGGTTATGCAGGGGCCAGCTAGTGCGACCCCGGCCTAGCCCACCGCCGTCCGGTGGATTGCCTTCATCAACGACCTCAATCTGGTTTTGTAGTGAGTATCCTGGCTCGCAGAGCGGTCTTGGTGGGTAGTTCGCCGAAGAGGTCGCGGTAGTCGCTGGAGAATCGGCCCAGGTGGTGGAGGCCGCTGTTGGCGGCGGCCCGACTCACCGAGTGCTGGCCGCTCTTGAGCAGGCGGCGGGCGTTGTTGAGTCTCAGCAGCTTGTGGTACTTGGCCGGACTCACCGAGATGCATCTATCGAAGGCAAGTTCCAGGGTGCGGCGCGATGTTCCCACTCGGCGAGCGATTTCGGGAATCTTCAGCGGCTCCCCCAAGGCGTTGAGCATGACGTCGCGGGCAGCCCAGTAGAGCTGTATGGAGGTGTGTGACGATCCGTCCACGGCGTTCGGCGATACAAGCAGATTGAGCAAAAGCCCGTGCACCACTGATTGCGGCGTCGAGACGCTCTGGGAGGCTTCGTCCCAAGATCGCACGATGTTGGCTGCCAGGGCTCGGAGTTTCCTCGCGAGCTCGGGGTTGTTGACCCGCCGGACCCGTCCTGCCTGCCGGTCCGCGAGGTGCCGCAGTTGGATGGGGACCGAAGACTCTAGGGACAAGGTGAACACGACGGTTTGGGTGTCCGCGGGGCAGGTTGCCTCATATGCGCCGCCGGACCCCACCAGTGCCACGTCGCCCGCCGTGAATGTCAATCCGTTGCTGATCGCGTGACCGGTGCATTCGAGCAGTAGGACCGCACTGATAGTGCCGCTCGGCCCTGCGCCCTGTCGGCTCATTCTACGGTTGTTGCGCTCGGCGAAGATCTTCATCTCGCCACCTTGGCAGGCCAAGAACAGGCCAGCGTACGGGCCGCAATCCAATTGCTGGTAGATCCTCTCGAAGCCGGACAGCTGCTCCGCCTGTTGGTCGAAGTCGTAGTAACGTTGGACTGCGGCCGCCATCCGCATATGACCAAAATACCGCCCAGTTTTGGGATTCAGGCAGGGCATGTTGCGTAAAACGGACAAAGAGGGCCCCGATCCGGACAGGGCCCGGCGCTCGGCGGATAGTTCACGCAGTTTCGAGAGACAATGCTGACACCTCGTCAATGCCGTCGCAGCGGCGCCGGTAACTCGCGTGTGTAAGTCCTTCTATCTGTCGTCCAAATGACCTTCTACTCGCGAAAGACCCCGACCGTAACGATCTCCGTCAGTCTTGGAGCTATCCCCAGGCAGTTGCAGCAAAGGAATGGTGTTATGCGTAGACCTCTTACATTGAGAGCACTCGCTGCTCTGATTGCGGGTGCGATTGTGGTTCTGGCAACGGCTTGCTCGACTGCTTCGCCTGACGACAGTCCGATGTCGGATGCAGCGGAAACCCCCGAGCCGACCTCGGCAACCATCGCCGAAGAGCAAGCACACCCTGGTGTCTTCGACGACCGTGTCTTGTTCGGCCAGTCCGCTGCATTCAGCGGTCCCGCCCAAGAACTGGGACTTGCCATGCGGCTGGGCATCGAGGCCGCATTCCACGAACGAAACGCGGCTGGCGGAGTTCATGGTCGCACGCTCGAACTGGTCACGCTCGATGACAGGTACGAACCGGGTTTCGCTTACAGAAATTCACGGGAGCTGATCAGGCAAGAACGGGTGTTCGCGCTGATCGGAGAGGTGGGAACACCGACATCGCGCTCTGTCGCCCCGTTGGTTGACGCGGAGGCAGTGCCCTTTGTGGCCCCGTTCACTGGTGCTGGCTTTCTCCGCGATCCCGAGTTGGAGACGGTGGTGAATCTACGAGCCTCTTACGCTCAGGAGACCGAGCAGATGGTGGAGCGCCTCACTGAAGATCTCGGTGTTACCAGAGTTGCCGTCATGTATCAGAACGACTCCTTTGGCCAGTCTGGTCTCAGTGGCGTAATCGACGCTCTCGAACGACGGGGGCTTGAACCAGTGGCCACCTGGTACTACGAACGCAATTCGAGTGCGGTGAAGGCTGCGGTTTTTCATATTGCGGAGGCGAATCCAGAAGCCGTCATCATGATCGGGGCCTACCGGCCTGTTGCCAAGGCGATCAGCCTGCTTCGTATGGACACGGACCCTGTCTTTATGGCGGTTTCGTTCGTTGGGAGCAATGCGCTGGCGCAGGAACTGGGAGATGGCGCAGCCGGTGTGTACGTCACACAGGTTGTTCCGACTCCTGATGACACCGAGATTCCCGTCGTTGCGGAATATCGCGCGGCAATTGGTGAGATCGATCCGGACGCTGTGCCTGGTTTCGTGTCTTTGGAGGGATACTTGGCGGGGCGGCTGGCCATCGTCGCACTTGAAGCATGCGGGGCCGAACTCTCCCGAGAGTGCTTCTTGGACTCCTACTACGCGTTGCAGTCCATTGATCTTTCCGGTGTGAGCCTGAATTACGGTCCAGGTGACAATCAGGGCTCAGATGCCGTGCTCTTGACCGTGATCGACCAAGACGGACGATTCATGCCAGTGGCCAATTTGGTAGATGCGCCGCGATGAACCCCCGGCGCGTATCTCCCCGTTTGGTCCTCACGACGCTCGTCGTGCTGGCGGTTATTGCAGCAAGTACGACAGCAGGTTGGATCGCCGCTGGTGACTCGCAGTCCCAAAGCACACTTGACCGTGACATCAGTTCAGTAGGCGCGGCGTTAGAGGTAATTCGGCACGCGAAATCACTGGCCGAAGCCGCCTCTGTACGAACTCATGCGGGTATGTCGCCTCAGACGTTGGCCGATGAGCGGGCATCAGCCAACGCCAAAGTGGCTGCCTTGAACAGGCATCTCGACATCTTGGAGGAGAACGGACATGAACAGGCAGCTGCGCAGATGCGGGAGCTCGCGAAAGAGTTGATGCACAGCACAGCACAGCTGGAAAACGGCCGGCTGGAGGTCGCACAAGTGTTGCGCGATTCGCAGAGCAGGCGGGAAGAACTCATCGCTGCTACCACATGGCAGCTTCTGCCCGCCGCTGTTGCGAGCGAAGACGATGTGTTCTATCGCCTGATCACCGACCACCGCGATGGAGGCTCTCACGAGAGGGCAACAGCCGATGCCGTCACTCCCGATGAATTGCTTTGGTATGCGCGCCTCGCTCTGTTGCACCAGCAGATCGATCAGGGGTACATCGTCCTTGAAGCGGCATCCAGGCAGACGGACAGCGCATTCATTACCACCATCGAAGACAACATGAACTTGGTGATGTACCAGCTCAGAGACAGCCTTGAGAGATTTTCTGAAAACCCTCACGAAGACATCGATCCCTCGCTGGTTCCTCTGGCCCGCGATCTCGTCGATGCGGCGTTCGGCGAAGAGAACCTTATTGACTTGATGAAGGCCCGTTTGCGACTAGTAGAGCAGGAAGCGCAATTCGCTGCTGTTGTCGTTCAAGTCTCTGCTTCGCTTCAGTCTGAGGCCGAGGCGTTGCTCGATCGGGTCATTCACAATCTCGAACGTACAGATGGCAACAGCGAGCTTGCAGAGATATTGCGTGCTGGCTTCGCCGTTCGTCGGCACTCCGATGCAGTCATAAACGCATCGGCTGCGAAGACCAGCGCGGCTGCACCGCTTGCCGAGATAGATGAGGTGGGCGACACCATTGCCGCCGACATATCTGAGATTCACAGCAATCTGGTCACTTTGGACGACGCAGGCTACAAGGAGACAGCCAGGCGTCTGCGCTCAGAGGTTGACCGCTTGGCAGCCAATACCAAGCAGATCAACATCGGCCGTCCCGAACTCCGCGAGAGCTTGCAAGTTGCTGCCCGTCAAAGGGGACAACTGAGAAGCTTCATGGACTACCAAATGGAACCGGCAGTAGTTGTGAGCTTGGACAACCAGCTCTATTACATGCTTACTGGCCGAAGCGAGTTCAGGGACGGCGAAGCGGAGGATTCGAACCCGCTGTCGCGCGACGAACTCTTGCGATACCGGCACCTCTCGCTCTCGTTTAGTTCTCTTTTTCGAACGTTTTCGGGTCTGATCGTCGCCATCATCACCACCGACCCGACTCTGGTATCCGAAGGTGAAGAGAGATTCGCTACCGCAGCTCACCGCCTTGAACGGAGCATCTCATATTTGGAGGAAGCGGGCGGGGCCGAAGTGGCTCCCGAAGTGGTTCCGCTGGCCCGTGAGCTGATCGCG
>VYDF01000177.1:0-3024 GCA_009843565.1 Acidimicrobiia bacterium
GCCGCATGGGCGAGATGCGCTACGACGAGAGCCACATCCTGCCCAAGAGCGCCACCGAGTACTTCCAGCAGAACTGCTGGGTGGGCATCAGCCAGCCGGGCCACGACGATGCCGCGGCCCGGGAGGTGCTGGGGTCGCACAAGGTGATGTGGGGCTCCGACTATCCCCACAACGAGGGCACCGGCCCCTTTACACGCGAGCACCTGCGCCAGGTTTTCTGCGACACCGATCCGGTGGAGCTCCAGCAGATCCTGGCCGGCAACGCTGCCGACCTCTATGGCTTCAATCTTGAAGCGCTGGCACCGCTGGCCGCCCAGCACGGCCCGACCCACGACGAGATCGCCGTGCCCCTTGAAGCGCTCCCCGAGGAGCCCAACGAGGCGCTGCTCAAGAACGCTGTTGCCGCCTGAAAAGGCTGGCCAACAACAAGGCTGACTGCATCGGCTGACCCGCTCGCGCCCTTCGTCGGGGGGAACCAAAGAGCATCACCGGGCGTCGTTGCCAAGTGATGAAGACTATCGCTTGGATGGCTTCGGGAGTTTCTGAGGGCGACCAGCCGACTTGGCATGGACCCGCGACGGCTGACGAAGTTCACCAACCGGCCAGCTTCGACGATCTGTATCGGGATGAGTACGAGCCGATGGTCCGACTGGCCCGAGGACTGGTGGACGTGCTGGAGATTGCTGAAGAGATCGTCCAGGATGCCTTCGCAAAGGTGTACGAGCGCTGGAGTCGCCTCGAACAGCCCGGCGGCTACCTGCGTACCGCGGTTGTGAACGGCGCCCGCAGCGAGCTGCGGAAGCGGGAGGTGAGGCGGCGGATAGGCCTTCGACCTCTGCTGATACCCAATCCTGAGGAGAGGGACTATCTGCTCGACGCCCTCGAACAGCTTTCACCCCGGCAGAAGACCGCGCTGGTGCTGCGGTACTACGCCGATATGACAGAGAAGGAGATCGCCCAGTCCATGGGGGTACGGCCGGGCACGGTGAAGAGCGCCACCTCCCGAGGATTGGCAGAATTGCGAAAGGTGGTCGAGCAATGAGCGACGAGCACCGCACCCCTGAGAACTTGACTGGAGCCGACGATCAGGCTCTCGGTGAGGCCATTGGCTCCGCCATCCGAGACCGAGTTGATGCCCCGGCTAGTCGGCCGCCGGTGACCCACATCGCCGAACGGGCCGCCGCCCGAGCCAAGGCCCGCAACACTCGCCGGGCGGTGGTGGGCATCGCCGCGTCGGTTGCGCTGGTGGTCGGTGGAATCGCCGCTTGGAACGCCCTGGACAGCGATCAACCCACCGAGGTGATCGTGGTCGACGAGCCGGTGACCATTCCCGACCCGGCGCCAACCGCGGCCCCGATCGACGATCCGCCCGATGAGCCTCAGACCGCGTCCGTTGAAGGCGCTGAGCCGGCCACCCCGGAGAGTCTGTCTACCGGCCCGGTGCTCGAATGGGCGGAATTCGACCCGGCGAGCATCTTTGGCGCTGATCGGTTTTTCGTTGGCCGCATCTATTCGGTGGGCGACGGCCGAGTGCTGGTCGAGGCCTACGGCCCCGAGAGCGGCCAGATGATGGTGTCGGAGAACGGGGTGGATTGGACCGTGATCAACATGCCGCCGGACTTGTCTCTTGGGCACTTCGACATCGTCGGCAACCGCTGGCTGGTCACCGGATGGGGGGCAACCAGGGCCATACCCCAGGGCCAAGTCCTCTATGCCGATGAGCAGGGCACCGCCATAGCACCGGAGCCGGCACCGATGCCCTCACTCCGAACCCAGGCCTTTTTCTCCGACGACCAAGGCGCCACTTGGACCAATCTGGGCATCTCGCTCGATGGCGTCCAGCAGTCGGCGCGGGTGGTCGCGGCACTGGTGTCGGGGGAGAACATGGTGGTGGCCGTAAACAGCCGCACCCAACCCGATGTCGCCTCGGTGATCGTGGCCCGGGGCCTGGTGCCCGACAAGGAGTCGATCCGGGGATGGACGAGTGTGGAGGGCGACACAGTGAGCTTTACCCGCGACGAATACTCCGAACCCGAATCGTTCGAGCTCACCGCCGAAGAGGAGGACTTCCTCTACGGCGGGATACGGCAGTACGTCCGCCTCTTCTACAGCGACGGCGGTCCCGCCCAGCAGGTGGCAGAGTTCCCGGGCACCGCCACCGGCGGCTACAGCACCGCCGACGGCTTCCGCCTTGCCGTGCTTGGCTACCAGGAAAACCACCTGCTCACCTCACTCGATGGCCACCAATGGAACCAAGCACCCCTGGTCTATGGCGATGGCACAACTGTCGGGAATTACTCATGGAGCCACTCATACCTAGGGTCAACCATCTGGACTGCGGGCCGCACCGGCAGCGGCCCTTACCGGGTGGAGCGCTCCGAGGGCGTTTACGTCCGTCCGTTGGTCGCCGATCTCCCCAACGGCATCGGCGGTGTGGAGCACCAGGCGGTTGGACCCGCGGGCATCGCCGTTCTGGCCATACCGGACGACGAGCTTGAGCCATTCGGGACCTTCCCTGAATTGCGATTGGCTCAAGACGGCTACGAAATGCGCTACAACGAGCCCGTAGGCGGCATCACCCTATGGGATCTGGAGGCCGATGCCGCCGTCTACGAATTCAGCTTCGAAGCCCTGGGTGGTGAATCTCCCCCTGAAGGAGTCCGGCCGGTCGAGGACGTAAGCGGCGGTAGCGGCTATTTGGTCTTCGAAGACCCCGAAACCGGCGACGATTTGGCGACGTTCAACTTGGACGACCTGGAGGCTCTGCTGCGCCAATCTCTGCCCGATCCCGCCGATGAGCCGACCCCTCCATTGGTCCAGCCGGTACAGCCCGAGCGATGGGTGGGCTGGTCAATCGACGGCTCCGCCTGGGGCTGGCAGAGCATCTCCGATGCCTTCGACCTGGCCGACTACCACCCCAAGGACCTCTATCTGGAAATGGGGGTTGGAACCGACTTCGTGCTCGCCCGGGTTGAAGTCTTCGAAGCCGAGCCCTCTGATGACTCCGGTGACGGCGACAGCGCC
>VYDF01000177.1:3034-10345 GCA_009843565.1 Acidimicrobiia bacterium
CCCCCCCGCTGGTTCATCGCCACTACTGTTCGGTGATCTTGACTTCGAGCAGCAACAGCAAGCTGACCGTCGCAAGTCTCGCCGCTGTATTGGCCATCGTGGTCACCGGACTCGCGGCCTGCGGTTCGTCGGAATCGAACGAGATCGACGCGCCCCACGAGGATCCCAGTCCTGTGCAGACACCAACTCCCCAGGTCGCCGCACCAGAACAAGTCGCTCCAACACCCGAGCCCACCACCGCGCCCGTCGTCACACCAACGGAGGTTCCTGAATCCACTGGGCTCGTCTGGACTGAAGTTGATCTGGCCGACGCATTGGGAGCTGATGAGCACTCGACCATCCAGCTTGAGTCGGTAGGCGACGGGAGGGTTCTGGCCTTGAGCTACAGCGACCGCGGTATCGACACGATATTGGTCACTGAGAACAGCACCGACTGGACTCCGATCCAAGTCCCCGCTGGCTTCCTTCCCTGGAGTGTTGACATCACCGGCGACCGCTGGTTGATCCAGGGCTGGGACTCAACCCTCGAATCTCCCTCCACTCAGATTCGGTTCTCCGACGACGAAGGAGCGAACTGGACCGAGATCGTTGTTGACCTGGCCTTTATCGACGGCACAGCTTGGATAGCCGATGCGATTGTGTCTGGTGAGCTCATCGTGGTCGTAGCACTCAGCGACGGAGCCCCTCCCAATACCGACGAAGCAATTGAAGATGACAGCGAATACCAGTCCAGCGTCCATATCTTCTTGAGCGATGGCGGACCAGCCGAGTCGGTGACCGAATTCCCAGGGTGGTTTTCTGGCGGCCACGGAGCATCCGACGGCTTCCACCTGATTGCCTCCGAATCAGGTGAGAACTACCTCCTGCATTCGCCTGATGGCCGTGAATGGACCACGACAACCGTTGACGTCGAGGTCACCGACAGCGCTCGCAACAAAATCTGGACTGCTGATGAGGGCTACACGGAATACCGGATCGAGCGCTTCGACGGTGTCTACGGCTCTGGACAGGTGTTGACCTTGCCCGAGGGCATCGGCTGGATGCCCGATCTCGCCGTCGGACCAGCAGGGATCGCCGCCGTGGGAGGGCCAAAAGCAACCCCGAGCCAATACGACCCCAGGAGGTTCTTGGTCGGCTGGTCAGCGGATGGCACCGAGTGGGAGTGGCAGACCCTTCAAGAGGCCTTCGGCCTTCCCGAAACCACCCAAGACGACAACTCCTTCACCGAAGTCCAGGTGGCGGTAGGCCAAGACTTCGTGCTGGCCAAGGTTCAGACATTTGTATTCCCAGAAGCCGACTTCAGCGAAAACGCCAATATCGGAGTCGGCGATAGGCCCCCTTCGACCCCCTACACCGGTCCCGAAATCTCCGCCTCACCTCATCGCTGGTTTATCGCTCGTGTCGACTGAAGGCGGGGGTGCGGGTTGCGACTTAGACTCGGCGCATGATCATCGACGTGGATACCCACTGGGAGATCACGGGGGACTCGGCTGGGGTTGATCCGATGAAGCCGTGGGCCGATCAGATTCCCGACAATCGGACACATCTGGCCAACGCCATCGCCGGCGATCTGCTTCAGGTGCTGCCCGCCGACCGTCTGCCAAGCCCGGCAGAACTGCTGCCCAAGCTCTTTGAGCGGGCCGAGGAATCGGGCGGGCCGGTTATTCTGCACCCCCGTCACGACTCCACTGCCGCCGAGCGGGTGGCATGGATGGACTCGGTGGGCATCGACCACTGTCTGGTGAATCCCGGCGGCTACTGGCAGAAGCTGGACTACCTGAATCCCGAGGATCGCGTGATCGCCGCCCAGCGCTGCAACGACTTTCTCACCGAGCAGCTCTGGGACCAACAGCACCGGCTCCACACGGTGGCCACCATCGACTTCTCTGATCTCGACGCCGCGGTGGCCGAGTTGGAGCGCTGTCGGGCGCGGGGCGCCCGGGCCTTCTTCCTCTACACCCTCCGGGGTGCGCCCGCCGGCGGACCGCCCGGCCATCCAGACTGGGACCGGGTATGGGCCGCGGCCACCTCCTTGGGCATGGTGGCTGTGATCCATGTGGGCAACACCGAGGCCGACTTTTCCAAGTGGGCCGATATCGGCTGGGACCTGCCCGACGGTGCCGGCGTCGGCGGACTGATCCGGCTGGCCAACACCCAGCGGCTGCACGCCGCCCAGAACCTCATTGCCAGCCTGCTGTTCGGCGGGGTGTTCCACCGGTTCCCCAGCCTCACGGTGCTGGTCGAGGAGATGCGGGCCGGGTGGCTCCCCTGGTACGTGGCCACGCTGTCTCGCCAATGCCTGTCGTCGCCCTCATTGGGCGACTGGCCGTGGCCTACCAGCGGTGAAGAGATGCTCCACCGCAATCTGCGGCTCACTCCCCTGCCCGGATTCGGCGACACCGACGCCCTCGACGTGCTGGCCGCCCTGCCCGACATGGTGGTGTTCTCCTCCGACTACCCCCACCAAGAGGGCAACGCCGACCCCATCGAGCTGTACCAGCCGGCGCTCGATGCCCTCGACGATGATGTGAGGACCGCGTTCATGGGAGCGACTGCCGCCGAGTGCTTTGCCCGAATTGGCGACCCTCTGGCCGCGGTTACCTGAATCTGAACCGAGATCAGCGGCCGACGGGCACCATATAGAAGATGATGCCGTCGGGAGCATCTTGGTCTTTGAGGGCGTCTCGGGCCACGGCCAGCGTCTTGCCCGCCTCGGTCTCCTCGAAGAACCAGGCCTCCACTTGGCGGGCGCCGGGCGCCGGGCCTTCGGCCAACTCCAGAGCGGCCTCTTGGTAGTACGAGCGGAGGTCGTGGGAAATGGCCAGGGTGTCCAACCGAGGGCCGTACACCTCTTTCCAGTGCTCCCCGGCGATCACTCGCTCCAGATCGGTCAGCGCACCAGGCACCCCGTCAGCGCTGATCGACCGGCCTACTTCCGTCGTCCCTCGGCGGGCTACTGCCCGGTCGTATGCGGCCCGCAGCCCCTGGGCTTCGTCGACCGACGGGGCGATATCGGGGTCGTAGCGTGGCGGCAGCGCACAGGCCAGCGGCGTCTCGAAGGCCTCCACGATCTCGGGATAGTCAACCAACACCGGGCCCTCTGGGGCCTCCAAGAGATCGAAGGCCGCGCTCAGCACCTCGTGCTGGAATGCGGCGTTGTCGGGCATGCCCAGCGGCCGGCCCAGGGGAAACTCGCAATACAGCACCCGGGGCACGTTCATCCTCTCGGCCACCGGGCGCATGGAGGCCAGAACCACGGTGGCGATGCCCGCTTCTTCCAGTACGTGGGCCAGCACACACACGGTGCGCGTGCACAGCGGTCAAACCGGCGTCAATATGGCCACATCCACCCCGTCGGCCCGCAACTCGGCCGCCGCGGCCGGCCCGGTGTCGAGCCGCACCTCCGACACCGTGTCAGGCTGGTTGCCGGCGAACGCCACGTGGCGAGGGGCCACCCCGCCAATGGTCCCATCGGCGGCCAGCTCTTCCAGCCGGTCGATGGGGTACACCACGTTGTGGTCGGACACGTACGCAGCCCGGTCGAAGTTCGAGCTCCAGTGGCCCAAGATCAGCTCCCGGTCTCCCCGGTCGAGCATGCGGTAGCTAACGTCGCCTCGGCCCACAAAGCGGTCTTGGTCGGCCCGGTGCAGCCCCGCACTAGTCACGATGGCCACGGTGGCCTGGGCCAACGGCGGAGGCGATGCCCACGGTGTGGACTCAAACTCAGGAACCGGCAGATTGGCCATCAAGTCACGCATCGTCTGATCACTGGACATGCCCACACTCTCCCACAGGTTTGATGCACTACTCGCTGCCAGATGGGAACGCTTTCCGCCGCTGATCGGCATAGCGAGCTCGAATATCTTCCCCAACAACGCCGGAAGGGGGCTCGACGAGGGCTCCTTCGCCGAGCGGCCAGTCGGCAGCAACGTCGGCCGGATGGCGACCCGTCGCCACCGAGGCGGCCTGCACAGCAGCGCCTAGCGCCACCGTCTCATCGTCTCCGGGCACGAGGATCGGCTCGCCGTGCAGCACCGCCGCTCGCTCCCGGTAAGCAGCCGACCGAGCGCCGCCGCCGATGAGGTGCAGCCGTCCGTCGGCTACCACACCGGCGGTGCGCAAAGCATCGAGGCCGTCGAACAGGCCACAGAGCACTCCGTCGTGGGCGGCAAGAGCCAGTTCCTCCCGGGTGGTGTCGTTGCGCAACCCGGCGAGAACTCCGGCCGCGTCGGGCAAATCGGGGGTGCGCTCCCCGTCGAAGTAGGGCACCAGCACCGGTGAATCGGGGCTGTCGTCGCAGGCCAACGCCAGCTCAGCCAAACCGGCCGCATCCACGCCCAGCCACTGGGCCACGGTGTCGGTGACGCGGGTGGCGTTGAGAGTGCAAACCAGGGGCAGGTAACCGCCAGCGGCATCGGCAAACCCCGCCACTGCCCCTGACGGGTCGTTGGTTGGGGTGCGGGAGACGGAATATGCGGTGCCCGAGGTACCCAGCGAGATCACCGCGTCGCCGGGTTGCAGCCCCAGGCCAAGGGCTGCGCCCATGTTGTCGCCGGTGCCGGGGCCAACCAGCACAGAGTCATCCAGTCCCAGGCCAGCAGCAGCCTCACCCGTGATCGGCCCAGCAGCCTCATCGGGCTGCAGCGCTCGGGGCAGCCGAGACAGCCAGTCGCCCGGATCTCCCACCGCCAAGCCCAGCAAGTCGGCAGCCAGTTCGTTGCCAGCGGGGTCGAACCACCCGGTGCCCGAGGCATCGCCCCGGTCGCTGACGTGGGCCCCCGACAGCCGCCAGGTGAGCCAGTCGTGGGGCAGCATGATCCGGGCGATCTGGTCGGCTAGTTCAGGCTCGTGTTCCAGCACCCAGGCCAGCTTGGCGATGGTGAACGACGCCAAGGGAACCGACCCGCAGCGCTGCGCCCAGTGCTCGGGAGTGTGGCGGGCCACCAGACCGCGGGCCTGCGGCGCTGAGGTGGTGTCGTTCCACAGCTTGGCCGGACGCAGAACTGCGCCGTCCTCCCCCACCAGCACCAACCCGTGCTGCTGGCCGGCCACGCTCACCGCCACCACATCGGCCCGGTCGGCGTCGGCGAAGTGGGCAAAGCACTCCACCAGCGCCTCCCACCAGGTGCCAGGATCTTGCTCGCTCACCGGCGGATCCCAGCAGGTGTGGGTGTGCGGCGCGCTGGCCCGCGCCACCAATTTGCCCGATTCGAGCTCGCGCAGCTCAACCTTGGTGGACTGGGTGGACGAGTCAACCCCCGCCACCAGCGCTCGATTAACCATCAGCTCGTCATCAGCCCGGCATCAGTTGGGCGTCGACCAGATGATGCGGTTGACCTCGTTCTCGAGATGTTCCTGGCGCCCCGACACCGGCTGGGGGTTGAGTCCATCGGCCACCGCCTGGTCGGCCAGCGCCGCCAAGTCCACATCGCCCTTCATGATCTCGGCCCCCAGTCCCGAGTCCCAGCGGGCGTACCGGTCGGCTCGAGCTTGCTCTATGGTCCCGTCGGCCACCATGGCCTCGGCCACCAGCAGAGAGCGGGCCAGCGTGTCGATTCCGCCGATATGGCCCCAGAACAGATCATTGCGGGCCATGCTCTGGCGCCGGAGCTTGGTGTCGAAGTTGAACCCGCCGGTGGTGAACCCGCCGCCCCGCACAATCTCGTAGAGGGCCAACGAGAGCTCGTCCACCGAGTTGGGGAACTGGTCGGTGTCCCACCCGTTCTGGGGATCACCCCGGTTGGCGTCCACGCTGCCGAAGATGCCGTTGTCCACCGCGTAGGCCACCTCATGATGGAAGGAGTGGCCCGACAGGGTGGCGTGGTTCACCTCGATGTTCACCTTGAACTCGTCGACGAGGCCATAGCGATCCAAGGATCCGTGGACCGAGGCGCAGTCGTAGTCGTACTGGTGCTTGGTGGGCTCCTGGGGCTTGGGCTCGATGAGCAGGGTGCCGGTGAACCCGATCTTGTGCTTGTGCTCGGCCACCATGGTCAAGAACCGGGCAAATTGGTCGGCCTCTTGGCGCATCCGGGTGTTTAGCAGAGTCTCATAGCCCTCTCGCCCGCCCCACAGCACGTAGTTGGCCCCATTGAGGCGGTGTGTGGCCTCAAGCATGTGGCGCACTTGGGCCGCGGCGTGGGCGAACACCTCCGGATCGGGGTTGGTGGCTGCCCCCGCGGCGTACCGGGGATGGGAGAACAAGTTGGCCGTGCCCCACAGCAGCCGCACGCCGGTGGCTTCCATCTTGGTGGCGGCCCGCTCCACCATGGCATCGAGGTTGGCCCGGCTCTCGGCCAAGTCGGCACCCTCGGGGGCCATGTCCACGTCGTGGAAGCAGAAGAACGGCGTGCCCAGCTTCTCGAAGAATTCGAATGCAGCGTCCTGTTTGGCCCGAGCCGCGGCCATCGGGTCCTGGCCGAGCTCTAGCCAAGGGCGGTCAAACGTGCCGTGGCCGAATATGTCGCTGCCGGGCCAGTTGAAGCTGTGCCAGTAGCACACCGCGATCCGCAGGTGGTCTTCCATGCGCCGCCCCATCACCATCCGATCGGGGTCGTACACCCGATAGGCCAACTGGCCCAGGCCCGCCCTGCGGCCGGCGAAGGCCACCGGCTCAGGAACGGTGTCGAAAAAGTCAGTCATATTGAGCCTCCGTCATGGCACGGTCGCTGCCATGGCCGAGTCTAAAGATTGCCTCTCACAGCCGCCCGATCACATCGTGATTGTCCGTGTACGCTGACGGGGTTGACATCAAGCATCGAGCATGAGAGGCGGGTCCATGTCTTTTCCTTCTGACCTCGAGATCGCCCGCGGGGCGAACCTCCGACCACTATCCGAAATCGCCGAAACAGCCGGCATCCCGGTCGAGATGCTGGAGCCCTACGGGGCGGGCGCGGCCAAGATCAGCCTGGACGCCATCGAGGCCCTGGCCGACCGGCCCCGGGCCCGCTACGTGGTGGTGACCGCTATCACCCCCACACCGCTGGGCGAGGGCAAGACCACCACCACGGTGGGGTTGGGCCAGGGCTTCGGCCATATCAACAAGAAGGCCACCATCGCCATCCGCCAGCCTTCGCTGGGACCCACCTTCGGCATCAAGGGGGGCGCGGCCGGCGGCGGCTACAGCCAAGTGGTGCCCATGGAGCTGTTCAACCTCCACCTCACCGGCGACATGCATGCGGTGACCGCGGCCCACAACATGTGCTCGGCCATGCTCGATGCCCACATCTACCACGGCAATGAATCAGGGCTGGATTTGCACAACATCACCTGGCGCCGGGTGGTGGACATCAACGACCGGGCGCTGCGCAA
>VYDF01000153.1 GCA_009843565.1 Acidimicrobiia bacterium
ATGCCTGATGACGCTGAGCTTGATCTGGAGTCGCTGGCCAAGCTGGTGGCCGAGTTTCTGGTGGAGCTCGACCTCCACGATGTCACTCTTGTCTGCAATGACTGGGGCGGGGCCCAACTCGTGGTTAGCCCGGGCGGTTCGGATCGGGTGGGGAACCTTGTCTTGGTCTCCTGCGAGGCGTTCGACAACTACCCGCCGGGATTGCCCGGTCGCCTGCTGTGCCTCAACGCCTCATTGCCGGGCGGTACGTTCTTGACTTCTCAGCTGCTGCGGCCCAAGTTCGTCCGCCATCTCCCGCTCACCTTCGGCAACATGGCCAAGAAGCGGGTGTCCAATGAGCAGTTCATGAGTTGGATCCATCCCCTCCGCCACAACCGCAAGATTCGCCGCGACTTGGACAAGTACCTCCGCAACGTCCCCACGAAAGGCCAGCTGCTTGAGTGGGCCGAACAGCAACGCTCATTTCAAGGCCGTGTCCTCATCGTCTGGGCCCGCGACGACAAGCTCATGCCCCCCGCCCACGCCGAACGACTGGCCAACCACTTCGAGAACTCAGAGTTGGTATGGGTCGACGACAGCCGAACCCTCATCCCCATCGACCAACCCGAAGTGCTTACCAGCCACCTCAGGAAGTTCCTCGACTCCCCTTCACTTTGATCGCAGCGGATTCTTCACGGGCGCTTCTTGCCGTTGCCATTTGTAATATCAATACTAGTATCATCTAAATGTGGATGTGGAAGGTCTGGTAGAGGCGTTCCGCGAAAATCAAAAGGGGGTGCGATTTGCTGATCTTGCCAAAGTGTGTGATGCGTATTTTGGCCAGCCACGCAAGTCGGGTGGCAGCCATCGGGTGTATCGCATGCCATGGGCGGGCGACCCGAGGGTGAACCTTCAGAATCGCAAAGGAATGGTCAAGCCATATCAAGTACGGCAAGTACTCAAGGCCATTGAGAAGTTGGAGGCAGGCGATGAGTGATCGCTACACCTACCGAGTGACCTGGTCGGCTGAGGACGAGGAGCATGTGGGTCTGTGCCTGGAATTCCCGTCGTTGAGCTGGCTGGCCCCGGTGCCCGAAGAGGCGTTTTCTGGAATCCGCGAGGTTGTGCGTGAAGCCCTGGTTGACATGTTGGCCAACAACGAGACGCCGCCCCAGCCGTTGGCTGATCGGGCATACAGCGGCAAGTTCGTCGTGCGCATCCCACCCGAGACCCATCGAGATCTAGTGATCCGCGCCGCGGAGAACGGCGTCAGCCTCAATCGCCTAGTGAGCTCCCTGCTGGCTGATTAACTGCATTGTCGTAGGCGCAACAATCCTTGCTGTTGATTCAGCTCCAAAATACGGTCAACCAGGCAATCCGATGACGGGCAAAATGGTCCAGTGTCAATTGGTGTCAGCATGAGCTTGCCGATCACAGACATCGCCAGAATTGTTATAGGACTAGGGATAGCGGTCAGGATCGGCATCGATGGGCCGGGTGCTTCGGGGAAGAGCACACTTGCCGCTGGGCTTGCAGTGGCTTTGCCGAATGCGGTTCTGGTGGAAGGGGATGACTTCTACCGGCCCGAGTCGGACTCCAGCCGTTCTGAGATCGAAATTGCCGGACTGTTCGATCTCTCGCGGCTCGAGTCCCAAGTGCTCATTCCTCATTCTCAGGGCAGGGAACTTCAGTATCAGCGCTACGACTGGGAGACCGGATCCGTTGGAGATTGGGCTACTGGTGCCAACGGAGCCCCACTCATTGTCGAGGGCATCTACTCGACCCACCAGATGCTTCGAGATTTCTACAACTTGAGGATCTGGGTCACCGCTCCACGGGCAGTCCGGTTGGCCCGGGGAATGGTGCGCGATGGAGAAGAGGCAAGAAGCAAGTGGGTTGACTTCTGGATGCCGGCAGAAGACCGCTATGTCGCTGAGCAGGCTCCGCAAGACCATGCCCACCTTGTTCTCGCCGGCAGCGGCGCTGAAACTGGCAGGGACGACGAAGTCTCGTTCCTAGTAATGGGGGGCTCGCTTTCAGAGGGTGCCTAGCCCACCGGACGCCGTCAGTGCCCCAATTGGCTTGTACCTAAGCCGAGATGGACTGGCGGAGTGACTTAACCACCCTCTTGTCAGTGATCTGTCCTGTGGAGGTGTTCGGCTGGAATACCAGCTCATCCATGCCGAGGCGGATGGTCATGGATGATCCTGGCAGCAGGAATTTCACGAGATCCCCGACTGTTGTGGCCGAGCTGGTCGGAAGGTGGTCGCTGTCTTCGTGTTCGCAGACCGACCGGAAAGTAATCCAGCAGAGGCTCAGCCGATCCTTCTCTTGGTGGGGGCTGACAGTTACCAGCGCCCCAGCCTTGTATCCCCTCTTGTGAATTATCGCGATGGACTCGTTTAGACCGTCGGTGGGCAGGGCAGGCACGATGAAGAGCTCCTCTCCATTGTCAGAAGCCCATTCGACCAGTTGGTCATTAGGTCCGACCAGCGAGGCCATCCGGCCAATGTGCTGTCGTAGGGCAATCTCGTCCATTACACGATCTCCCTAATCGCTTGGTCCCAAGCCCATTCTTGGGCATTCCAGTCTGCCGGTACCCTTGATCGTATCTCCCAAAACTCCTAGATCATTTGTGTAAAACATAGAGATTCGACATAATCGGACCCGCCATGGTGCCATCAGGGGGACGGGGGCAAGGGCTGGTAGATGGATGACTTCCTCGTAGACCGAGACCCCACTACTTGGTCGGCGCCCGACAGATTCCCGAGGTCGTTAACGCCCGCTGGGGTGTTCGTTCAGGACGCCCCCAGCGGGCTGGAAGTGACGCTGGTTCGTGCGCCAAGCAAGCCCCGGGCAGCTGATCTGCGCGACGGGTGGTCGAAGAGGCGGGCGGGTCGAGCCAGTCCGGTGTTGCTAGTGGCGTTCTATCCCACTGCCGAGGGCCCGCGAGTGTCGCTGTGCGGGCCGGTGGGGGAGCCGCCGGTGGTTCACCACGACATCGAGGTGTCTCAAGCCGAGCGTCTGTCCGATGTTGCGCTTGGGGAGCCCAGCCACCATGCCGCCACTCGATTCTTGCTGGCGACGATGCCCGAGTTGGAGTCTCCTTTCCCGGGGTTGCGCAACGTCGGCCTGTTGGCCACACAGGAGCTCAAGGCCGGGGTGCCTGAGCGGAGAGATTGGACCGAAGCCACCCGGAAGGCCCTGCCCCTGTTGGGCCGCCGAGGCCGTCGACTGGTGGAGGGGCTGGGCTTCCAGATCCAATCGCTGGCCACCAACGCATCGATGCTCACCATTGGCGGCCGCAATCACGCCGTGGCCGTGTTCTGCGACGAAGACGAGCCCTTCGAGGCACCGTCGAGCCGGTTCGACAGCACATCACCGGTGTCTCGGGCGTTGGCCTTGGCCTATGAGCATCGGGTGGATTGGGTGATCCTCACCCGGTCGTCGGAGATCCGCCTCTACGCCTCACGCTCCGACACCGGTGTTGGCCGAAAGGGTCGGGCTGAGACCTTCGTAGAACTGAACCTGTCGCTGGTACCCAACGAGTTGGCTGGCTACCTCCACTTGCTGTTCTCAGCCGACGCCTTGGCCGACAACGGCACGCTCGATCAGATCCTCGATCGGTCGGAAGACTTCGTTGCCGAATTGGCCGTGCGACTCCGGGAGCGTGTGTATCACCAAACAGTGCCGGCCTTGGCCCGTGCGGTGGCCTCCCGGCTTTCCCACGAACGCCACGGCGACGACTTGAGCGAAGCTGAACTGGCCGATGCCTACGAGCAGGTCATGGTCATCTTGTTCCGACTGCTGTTTGTGGCCTACGCCGAGGATAAAGACCTGCTGCCCTATCGCACCAACGGCCGCTATGCCGAGCACTCGCTGTCGCACATTGCCCGGCTACTGGCCGAGGATCGGCGACGCAACCGGGCAGACTACGACGACCGGGCCACCGACCTGTGGGACGACGTCAACCAGCTTTGGGATGCCGTCAACCAGGGCAATCGCGACTGGGGCGTGCCCCCCTACAACGGCGGACTGTTCTCTGCTGATCCCGAAGTGAGCCCGTCGGGTGCGGCCATTGCTGACATCAAGCTCACCAACGCCGAATTCGGCCCCGCTCTGACGGCGGTTCTGGTGGACGAGGGACCGGAGGGGCCGGGGCCGGTGGACTTCCGGTCTCTGTCGGTAAGGGAGTTCGGAACCATCTACGAAGGGCTATTGGAGTCGAAGCTGTCGGTGGCCCAGGACGACCTCGCCATCGAGAAAAAGAAGGGCATTGAACAGTACGTGCCTGCGACTGACAAAGATGACGTGGAAGTGGAGGCTGGCGCGGTCTACTTCCACAACCGGTCAGGCGTGCGCAAGGCCACCGGCTCCTACTTCACCAAGCCATTCGCGGTCGAGCACCTGCTGGATAACGCCCTGGAACCGGCCCTCGACGACCATATCGCCCGACTCAATGAGCTTCGAGAGCAAGGTGACGACGCCGCGCTGGCTGAGGCGTTCTTTGATTTCCGATGCGCCGATATCGCCATGGGATCAGCCCACTTCCTGGTGGCCGCAGTCGACCGCATCGAGGCTCAGCTATCTGCCTGGCTCACCCTCCACCCTGTACCCGCGGTGACCGCCGAGCTCAACCGCCTTCGGGACACCGCACTCGAGGCACTTGGGGAACTGGCCGACGGTATAGAGATCGAGTCGGGCTCCCTTTTGCGCCGGCAAGTAGCTCGACATTGCATCTACGGCGTGGACAAGAACAGGGTCGCCGTCGAACTCGCCCGTCTTGCCATCTGGGTCCACACCTTTGTTGCTGGCCTTCCCTTGTCTTTCTTAGACCACAACCTTGTGCAGGGCGACAGCCTGACTGGGGTTGGCACCCTTGACGAGGTCATTCTCGCTTTCGAACCCGATGCCGACCCCAAGGTGCCGAGCCTATTCCGCAGCCAGATAGAAGAACTTCTCTCGGGTGCCGAACACGCGCTTCGACGGCTGGCCCGTACATCAGACGCCTCCAAGAGGGAGATAGACGAAGCCCGCTCAGCTCATCTGGATGCTCAAGGAGCGGTGGCTGGGCTGCGGGCAATCTTGGATGTGATCACAGCTCATCGAGCCGGAGTCTGCTCGCTTCCGGAGAAGCTTGAAGTGGACGCCTTTGTGCGAATGGGAGGCCAGCCAGCGGTTGCCCAGCAGGTGGCGAAGTTGCAGCCCGCCCACTTTCCGGTCGTGTTTCCTGAAGTGTTCCTGCGAGAGAGTCCTGGCTTCGACTGCTTGATTGGAAACCCGCCCTGGGAGCAGGTGGTGGCCGACGACAAAGTGTGGTGGGGCACGTACCTGCCGGGCATTAGGGCTCTACCCGTCCAGAAGATGAATGATGAAATCGCCCGATTCCGCCGGACCCGCCCCGACCTTGAAGAGGCGTTTGAACTAGAGCTGGAAGATGCCGAAGAGATGCGAATAGTCCTGCGCTGCATCTTTCCCGAGCTCGGTTCGGGCCGCACAGACTTGTACAAGGCATTTGCCTGGCGGAATTGGTACCTAATTCGCCAGTCCACCGGTCGCATTGGAGTAGTGCTTCCCCGCACTGCCCTCCAAACCAAGGGATCGGAGCATTGGCGAAAGACAGTGCTGAAGGAGGGGGCTTTCAGCGATGTAACGGTGCTCCTTAACAACGGCGGATGGGTATTCGACGACTTACATGGCCAATGGACGGTGGTGTTGTGTTCGCTGCGCAAAGGCAAGGAGACTCTGGACACTGTGTCTATTGGCGGTCCGTATTCGGGATGGACTGTCTACCAGACCAACAAGAAGACGGGCTCAGAAAGTGTGCCCACTGATGAGTTCACCTCCTGGTCTGATGATGCCAGCTTTCCGCAGCTGCCAGCTCACCCCGGAGCTCTGACCCTGTTCCGAAAACTCCGAGCCCACCCCACCGTTGGAAGTACCCAGCCGCCTGTTGCCATGGGTGGTGATGAGGTGGCCTCAGGTCCGTCCGTCCGTCCGTCCGTCCGTCCGTCCGACCGACCGACCGACCGACCGCCCGACCGACCGACCGACCGACCGCCCCACCGACCGACCTACCTACCTGGCGAGTGCGCCCACTTCAGGGAGACCTCAACTCGACGACCGACAAGCACCGGTTCATTCTCGACGGTGGAAAGTCCGCCCGCACCGAGAATTCGATGCAACCAACGACAAGAAGTGGTTCGTCCTCGACGAAGGCGAGTCAATCTTGAACGTTCAACTGGACAATTGGCCGGTCTACAAAGGGTCGTCGTTTGGGATCTGGAATCCTGATACAGGGGAGTACTACGCATCAGTTGATGCGAGACTGATAGCCGCTCACCTCCAAGACAAGCGCCTAAGGCAGCACAAAACGCCAAGGTCGCCTTTTGCTGAGTTTGCACAGAGGCACATTGAGAACCCGGAGACTCTTCCTTGCCTCAGACCACGAATTGCTTTTAGGAAGGTCACTAACCCCACGAACACCCGTACGGTCATCCCAGCTCTGATACCCGGTCAAGCTGTCTTGACCGATGCCGCTCAGTATCTGCTTTGGCCCAGGGGCACTTCACACGACGAGGCCTTTCTCCTGGGAGTGCTCTCTTCGATGATCCTGGACTGGTACGCCCGGCGGGTCGTCGAACTCAACCTCAACTTCCACATCTTCAACAATCTTCCGATTCCCCTGGCTGATCTCGAAAATGATCAAGTTGCAGATCGTGTTGTCGAGATTGCTGGTCGGCTGGCTGCGGTGGACGAGCGGTTTGTCGAGTGGGCGGGTGAAGTGGGGGTGCCGGTTGGGTCGGCCAATGATGAGGCTGTCAAGCAAGACCTCATTTGCGAGCTAGACGCCTGCGTTGCCTACCTCTACGAACTTGACGAGGAAGATTTAGCCGTGGTCTACGAAACATTCAGTGAGACCGTCGACTACTCCGAACGTCACGCCGCTGTCCTCGCCCACTTCAGGAAGCTGAATGAACGCTTCTGAGAAGCCTGAGCTGGCCCTAAACCGGGATGAGCAGACGGTGGCGGAAGCGTTGAACGGATTCATCTCCCACGCGGCCACCGGATTCGTTGGCGGAGCTTGTTTGGACATCGCCACTGCCTACTTCAACGTGGGCGGCTACTCGCTGTTGGCTGATTCGCTGGATCACGCCGTTGGTGTGCGCTTGCTGTTGGGAGCAGAGCCGACCCCGCCGGAGAACCGCAGGCGGGCGCTGCGCTCAGAGTCGGCCAATCCACGCCGAGCGGCCAGAACTCGGTTGCTCCAGGCCTTGGAAGGACACGAGCGGAATCTTCTCATCGAGCGAGACCATTTGGGCTTCACGTTCGAGGTCGATGCCTCTACCCGCCGCTTGGTGGAGTGGCTGCATTCGGAGAAGGTTCAGGTACGCCGCTTGGAGGGACGGTTCTTGCACGGTAAGGCCTTCTTGGTAGGGGATCGGTCCCACGGAGTTGTTGCCGGGTCGTCCAACTTCACCTATGCCGGGCTAGCCACCAACTTGGAGCTGAACCTGGGCAACTACTCCCCCCATGTAGTCGGCCAGGTGCAGAACTGGTTTCAGGAACTGTGGGACGAAGCAGAGGAATACGACCTGGCTTCGCTGTTCGAGGCCCGCTTCGAACCCCACGCTCCTCAGCTCGTGTACCTGCGAATGCTGTGGGAGTTCTACGGCGAAGAGTTGGAGGCCGAGGCTGCTGCCGAGGGTGCGCCGCAGATCCATCTCACTTCGTTCCAGTCCGACGGCCTGTGGCGAGCCAAGCGCATATTGGACGAGCACAACGGTGTGTTGATTGCCGACGAGGTCGGGTTGGGCAAGACATTCCTTGCAGGGGAGTTGATACACGAGACGGCGCTGGCTCGCCGCCAGCGGGTGCTGGTGATCGCACCGGCCACACTCAGGGATGGTCCGTGGCAGGCGTTCCTTTCAGAGCACCTGTTGCCGGTGGAGCTGGTGTCCTACGAAGAGCTGATGGCTGATGGGCGCCTGAACCCCGAGCACAAGGCATCCATCAAGCTGAAGGCCGAGATCAACGACTACGCCATGGTGGTGATCGACGAGGCCCACAACCTTCGTAACCCCGGCACCCAGCGGGCCCATGCGCTTCGCCAGCTATTGGCCGGTTCGCCGCCCAAGAAGTTGGTCATGCTCACCGCGACTCCGGTGAACAACAGCCTCTGGGATCTGTATCACCTGCTGGGCTATTTCCTGCGCAATGATGCCGCTTTCGCCGATGCCGGCATCCGCTCGTTGCGCGACCACTTCGCCAACGCCATGGCCCTCAATCCTGACGATCTCACTCCCGAGCACCTGTTTGACGTGCTCGACGCGGTGGCGGTTCGGCGCACCCGTTCCTTCGTCAAGCGATTCTACCCCAACGACACCATCAAGGTTGGCGGGCAGGATCAGCAGATTGTCTTTCCTACTCCCAGGGTCCACAGGGTGGACTACAACCTCGAAGACGTAATGCCCGGTTTCTTTGACCGATTCGCCCACGCGCTGGACTCCGATACCGGCGTGGAAGATTCCAGTGTTCTCACGATGGCCCGCTACTCGCCATCGCAGTTCCGTTTGGACCACGCAGAGGAAGCCTACGAAAAGCAGCTTGCCGGGCTGTTGCGGTCAGGGCTGCTGAAGCGGTTCGAGTCGTCGCCGTATGCCTTTGCTGAAACCTGCGAACGGATGGCTAACAGACACGATGCCTTTTTGTCGCTGCTCGACAACGGCCGAGTGGTCACCGGTGAAGCCCTGGCCGACTGGATTGCCACCGACTCCGATGAGGCTGACGAAAAGCAGCTCGATACCTTCCTAGACGGCATTGTCGGTTTGTCAGATGACGCCGCCCAATATGACGTCGAGCTTCTTCGGGAGTACGTCGAACGAGACCGGGGACTGCTCAGATCATTCGCCGCCGAGGCCAGGACCGTGACCCGTCAAGACGATCCAAACCTAGATGCCCTGGTGGAAGAACTAGCCGACATTGCTGCCGAAGCTGCTGCCCAAGGCATCGGTGATGACGATGTGCGGAACCGGCGCAAGGTTCTGGTCTTCAGCTACTACGCCGACACCGTCGACTGGGTTTACGAGCACTTGGTAGAGATGACCGAAACCGACGAGCGACTGGCCCCCTACCGTGGCCGAATCGCATCGCTGGCCGGCACTACCGGCTCCGATAGCAAAGAGCGGGTGCTGTGGGGTTTCGCCCCTCTTACCACCGACGCTCCCTCGGGTGCCGACGATGACCGCTACGACATCGTAGTGACAACCGATGTTCTTGCTGAAGGGGTCAATCTCCAGCAAGCCCGCCACATCATCAACTACGACCTGCCCTGGAACCCGATGCGGCTTGTGCAGCGTCATGGTCGCATTGACCGCATCGGCTCGCACCACACCGAGGTATTTCTGCACTGCGTATTCCCAGACGACCGCCTCGATGACCTGCTCGGCCTCGAAGAGCGCTTACACAGGAAAATTGCCCAGGCGGCCAAGAGCATTGGGGTCGAACAGGTGATTCCCGACCAGGTTGCCAAGATCGAAATCAATTTCACTGAGACTCGAGAGGAAATCGAGCGCCTCCGCAGCGAGAATCCGGAGCTCTTCGAGCGAGGTGGCACCGCCCGAGGCGCACTGTCGGGCGAAGAGTTCCGCCAAGAGCTGCGCCAAGCCCTTGAAGACGCCGATCTCGCCAACCAGATCAAGTCGCTCCCTTGGGGTTCCGGCTCCGGTATGGCCGTGTCTACTCCCGATAGTCGCACCGGCTACGTCTTCTGCGCCCGAGTTGGCGATCACCACCGCCCAATCTTCCGTTTCATCGAAACCGGTGCAGGCTCCGATAGCGACGTGATCGACGAAACCCTGGCCTGTTTAGACAAGGCCCGCCCTCCAGCCGGCATCAACACCCCCCGCCAACTCGACGATGCCACCATCCAAGGAGCCTTCGTCGCCTGGGAGACCGCCCGAGCTCACATCGTCGAACAGTGGAACCACATGTCCGACCCGGCGAACCTCCAACCCAAGGTCGCACCCCGTCTGCACCGGGCCGCTGAGATCCTCCGCAAACACCCACCTCCGGACCTCACCCAAGATGACATCGATCGCGCCATCGACACCATCAACGCCCCCTACCCTGAACGCACCATCCGCACCATCCAAGCCGCCATCACCGGCACCGATGACCCAACCGAACAAGCCGAGAAAATCCTCGGCGTCATCCACTCCCTCGGCCTAGAGC
>VYDF01000108.1 GCA_009843565.1 Acidimicrobiia bacterium
GCTGGCTTTCCTTTGACATGGTGTAGCTGATGGCCCAGTAGGCGAAGGCCACGAAGACCAGGGTTTCCGCAATAGCGGTGGTAGTGAATTCCTGCTGGGAGTGGATCAGCTCACGGGCCCGATAGAACTCCACCACACTGATGAAGGCGAAAAGGGTGCTGTCTTTGTACAAGCTGATGAACTGTCCCACCATGGCGGGGATGACCGCCCGCAGGGCTTGGGGTAGCACGATGAGGCGCATGACCCCGGGAGGTTGGAGCCCTACGGCTTGTCCAGCTTCGATCTGACCCCTTGGCACGGCTTGCAGGCCGCCGCGCACTACCTCGGCCAGATAGGCCGAGCTGAAAATGGTGAAGACAATGATCGTGCGGGTCGTCAAGGAGAGCGGCGTGTCGACGTTCAGGAAGAAGTCGATGAAGATTTTGGCGATGAACAGCAGAGCGATGAACGGCACGCCCCGGAATAGCTCGATGTAACCCACACACAGCCAGCGAACGGCAGGAAGCGAGGAGCGCCGTCCCACGGCCAGCAGCAGGGCCAGCGGGAACGACAAAATGATTGCCGCTCCAGAGGCCACCAACGTGAGGTACAGGCCCGACCAGTCGTCCCAATTCACGCTAGAGGTGTCGCCGATGAGCCAGTAGACCACCCTCACTGCGATGACTGCGGCGGCCACGGACACGATCTGGGCTGCTCGCTTGAGCCACAAGAGGTCTCTGGCGGTTACCAGTCGCGCCCGGCCGAATATCGGCCAGGACATTGTCGTTCCCAAGTACCGGGTGAGATCTCTCGCGCCGGCGAGTTGGTAGGCGGCGAATGCGAACAGCGCACTCATCCACCACCATGCGTTCCCGTTCGCGCCCGAAACCACCTGGAAGGACACGATGGCCATGAAGGCCGCCGCGTACCAACAGAGGCGTCGGGAGGAGCTCGGCAAGCGCATGGCCCCGGCCCGCACCGCGAGCCCAATCGCGATGGTGGACAGGGTGAACAGAGTCGGCCAAATGGTTCGGGTGAACACCAGAATGACCACGAGCAGCAAGAGGATGGACCAGTAGCGGCGTAGCAGATCGAGGGGAGAGGGGCGCTGGGCTACAACGCCAGTGTCCTCGGCCCGGTCTTGGCTTATGGCGGTGACCGTTCCCCAGGCCAACCCCAGGGCCGAGGCCACTATGTACATCTGGGCCACGAGCCGCCAGTGCTCGTTGCGGGGATACACGCCCATCATGAGGAGCGTGAGGTTCTTGCGCACCGCCTCCCACTGGCCGGTGACGAATATGAAGCGTCCCCCGTAGTAGAGGAGGATCGCTCCGACCACCGCGGCTATCACGGTGATCAGGGAGTTGTACCAATTGTTGAACAGGTTCTTGCGCAGCCAAGTGCTGGTTGACACTCGCATATCGGGCGGCAGGCGGGATGGGTCGCCCTGCGGGCCTGGCTCGGGGTGAGGCACGGTGGCGGTCATCAGATCATCGCTCTTTGAGTTGGATGGATCGGTTGTACACGTTCAACAGCGCCGACACGATGAGGTTTATGGTCAAGTACACAATCATGATGATGAGGATGAGCTGGGGGGCGGGGAAGTTGATGCCCCATGCGGTAACGGCCACGAGGAAGAGGTCGGGATAGGCCACGGCGAGTCCCAATGAGGTGTTCTTGATCAGGTTTGCGCACTCGCTGATGTAGGGCGGAATGGCAATCCGCTGGGCTTGGGGAAGTACGACGTGGCGGTAGCGCTGGCTGGATTTCAGCGCCACCGATGTGGCCGCTTCCGATTGGCCTTTGGGGACGGCCAGGATTGAGCCGCGGATGATCTCGGCCACGAAGCTGGCCGTGTACAGGCCCAGGCCCAGGGTCAGCGCCATGTAGCCCGAGTTGGTGCTGAACCCCCCGACCACTCGCCGCCCGTTTTCCGACACTGCGGGCCACGACCAAGAGTAGGGGCCGCCCAAAGCCGCGAAGCACGCCACCACGATCACGGCGAAAACCCCTACCGACCACAGCACGCGGTGATGAGGCTCGCCGGTGGCGCTATTTCGACGAGTCCGCCATTGCCACACGGCCACGGCGATAATTGCCGCAGCCAGCACGAGCAGCCAGAACACTCCTACGTTGCTCTCAGAAGCCAGAGAAGGGATGGCCCATCGGTCCCGGCTGACAATGATCCAGTTGCTGTCGGAGCCGAAGAACGTACCTTGCCATGGTGGGCTGGTCGGATTGAAGCGGGGAAACGGGCCGAAGGTGAACAGGGCAAAGCCGAAGAAAACGATGACCACCAGCGGCGGGATGTTGCGCAGGCTCTCCACGTAAAGGCTGGCTCCCTTGGCCACTAGCCAGTTGGAGGAAAGCCGGGCGATACCCACGAACAGCCCCACGACAGTTGCGATGAAGATTCCCACAACCGACGCGACGACGGTGTTCTGCAAACCGATGAGCAGTCCCTTCCATACAGGATCGCGCACGTCAAAGCCATGGGCGTCCCGCAGGGCCACTCCGTAGGGGGAGTCGAGGAAGTCGAAGCCCTTGGGCAGGCCGACCTCGTCCATGCTCACGATGAGGTTGTGGAACATCCATCGGATGAGGGCCACGACAACAACCACGGCCAGCAGCTGTGCGGCCAACCGCAGGACTCGTACATCGCGCCAAAGCGCGGGGATGCCGGGTTCGGGGACTCTCGGATCACCAGTAGGGAGAACCCGGTTTGCCGAACCGTCGTCAAGTCTGCGGATTCCGACGGCTGCCATGCCCGGCGTCTGTCCGATGCGCACCGCATCGATCACAACGATGGCAACAATTGCTGCGGGCACCGCGGCGGCGAATACCCAGGCAAGGGCCAGCTCCGGAATGTCGCTGTAATCGTCGAGCAGACGCAATCCCAGTTGCCAAACCGAGATGACTCCCACGAGGGCCAAGATCAGCAGGTCGGCCAGTAGCGCCAGCACCCTCCGACTGGGAGACGCGGAAGGTACTGCGGTGAGATCAGCATGTGTGCTGGCGAATTCGGCCGTGCTGCTCATAGCAGTGTGACCTTGAACTTTAGACGAGAGCAGCCCACCGGTCGGCGACCGGTGGGCTGCTCACCGTTCATTGTGCGCCCGTCACAAGACGAGCGGGATTTTCCCTAGCGATAGGGCGGGACGTACATAAGCCCGCCGTTGGTCCAGAGGTCGTTCACGCTGCCGTCGAGGACGCCCAGCTGCGGATAGCGGTTGAAGATCTCCTCGTAGTTGCCAACCTGTTCCACCACGTTGACGGCGAAGTCGGTGGGCAAGCCGAGGCCGGGATCGAATCCGTCGCGGCCCAAGAAGTTCAAGATATTGGGGTCATTGCCGTCATAGCCGCCAATGTTGCTGGAGTCGAGTCCGAACTCCCAGGCCTGCACGGTGGCCATGGTGGCCCAGTTCACAACCTGCGCCCACTGGGAGTCGCCGTCGCGCACCACGGTGCCGAGGGGCTCCTTGGAGATGATCTCGGTCAAGACGTGCTGGTCAGGTCCACCCTTGCCTTCAATCTCAAACTTATAGACACCTAGCACGCTGCTGTCGGCAGTCATCGCCTCGCACTGGCCCTCTTCGTAGGCCGGCACCAGAGTGTCGAAGCCCTCGAAAGTGACCGGGTTGAAGTTGATGCCCCGGGCGGCGAACACCGCGGTGAGGTTCAGCTCAGTGGTGGTACCAGTGCTCACGCAGATGTTGGCGTCTTCCAAGTCTTCCAACGTGGTGAAGCCGGTAGAGGCCGGCACCATGAGGCCTTGACCGTCGTAGTACGTGGTGAACAGGAACTCGGCGCCCTCGGTGCCATCGCGGGTGGCTGTCCAGGTGGTGTTGCGGTTCATCACCTCGAACTGGCCGGAGGCCAGAGCGGTGAACCGCTCGGCGCTGGTAACGGGCACGATCTCCACGGCGTTGGCATCGCCAAATACAGCGGCAGCCACTACCCGGCACATGTCGATATCGAAGCCTTCGTACTCGCCGTCCGCATTCAACAAGGCGAAGCCGGGCACGTCGTCGCGGGAGCCGCACAGCACGTAGCCGCGGTCCAGAACAGCCTGGAGGGTTCCGCCGTCTTGTACGAGATCGACGGTGGCTTCCGGGGCCTCAGTGGCCGCTGGCGCCTCGGTAGCCGCCGCAGGCGCTTCGGTGGCCGCGGGGGCTGCGCCGTCGTCGCTGTCGTCGTTGCCGCAAGAGGCAGCGATCAGCGAGAAGGCCAGCACCAACCCCAGCAGGGCCAGCAGGCGGTGAACAGACTTTTGCATGGTTTTGCTCCCAAACGTTGGACTCAAGGGACGGCCAAGATGCTAGCGGCTGAATCGCGGTTTGACTAGGCCCGCCGGGAAATTTGAAGAAGGACTTCGGCGGCTCTCAATGTTCGATAGTACGAACTCCTATGAACTTAGGGCCGCCTCGCGTTGGCGAGTGGAGCGGTGAACCGGGTCGGTGTCGATCACCGGGATGACGTGCTTGCCGAAGTTCACGATGGTCTCGCGCACCACATCCATGGGCAGTGTGGAGGTGAGCGGGCTGATCACGTACTGGTCGGCCCCCACTCTCTCGTACTGGCGGGACACGTGGATGCAGTCATCGGCGTTGCCCACGGCCAGTGACCCGCCCTCGATGGCCATCTTCACCTCGTCGTGGGTCGGCTCGGGGATGACCGATGGCCACTCGGGGATCCCGTCGGGCTTGGGAAACGTGTCCAGCCAGCGATAGACGAGGCACTGGTAGTAGTACATGTGGCTCCGGGTGGCCAGGTCGATGGCCATCTCCCGGTCGTCCAGGCAGATTCCGAAGCCCACGCACATCACGTTGTCGTGGACGAAGTCGCCCACCGGGTTCTTGCAGCTGGCCACCTCGTTCTTGTAGATCTCGATCAGCGGGGCGATCTCATCGGGGGTGCCGATGGTAAAACACAGCACCCCGATGCCCAGCTTGCCGGCCTTCTCAAAGGTGCCCGGGCTGCCGCACGCCACCCATAGCGGGGGATGGGGCTTGGTAACCGGCTTGGGGAAGATCTCCCGGGCTGGCATGGAGAAGCTGTCGCCCTCGTAGCTGTAGGCACCCTCGCGCCACATGTGGGGAATCTGGCGAATGGCCTCGTCCCACAGGCCGCGGGTTACCTCGGTGTCAGCCAGGCCGGTCTCCGGATCGCGAGGCGCTCCCGGCATCCCGAATCCCATCACCTCGGTAGACGAGGAGCCCCGGCCGGTGCCTAGCTCGAAGCGCCCGTTCGACAGCACGTCGATCATGGCCGCCCGCTCGGCCGAACGGGCCGGGTGGTTCACCGGGGCGGTGATGTTGAAGATGGCCGAGCCCAGGTGAACGTTCTCGGTGGTTGATGCCACTGCCGACAAAAACACCTCGGGGCAGGACATGTGGGAGTACTCCCGCAGGAAGTGGTGCTCGGACGACCAGATGTACTTGAAACCGTGGCGGTCGCACAGCTGGGAGATCTCCAAGTTGTCACGGATGCGCTCGGCCTCCCAGTTGGGATTGTCCTTGTAGCCGAAATCAGGCACGAAGCACTGGGCAAAATATCCGAATTCCATCTTGGGCAACCCCCGGGTCTTGGCTTTTCGAGCCGGACTGTACCGGAAAGGCGCTGCTGGCTATCCATTCGGGCAGGTATGGTCGGCGGCCATGGCGTGGACACTGCGGCGCCCGGCGGCTCGCGCCGTACTGCTCGACCGGCACGGGCGCGTCTTTCTGATGCGGGCCAGCGACCCGATCGACCCCCACAAGCCGCCGTGGTGGGAGATTCCGGGCGGCGGGCTGGACCCAGGAGAGGACTTCGCCGAGTGTGCCCGACGCGAGCTCTGGGAGGAGGCCGGGTTCGCCGACGTGGAGGTGGGGCCATGCATCTGGACCCAGCATGTGGAGTTCGATTTCGCCGGTATCCACTTCGATTCCAACGAGCGCATCCATGTGGCGTGGTGTCCCGATGGGGGAGAGTGGGATCCTCAGCACCTCGAAGCGCTGGAGGCGGCGGCGTTCGAGGATGCGCGCTGGTGGACGTTGGATGAGCTGCTGGATTCAGATGAGCCGGTATTGCCGGCGCGGCTGCGAGAATTCTTGCCTGATGTGGTGGCTGGTCGGCTGCCTACGGAGCCGATTGATATAAGCCCCTAGCGAACCGGCTCTTCGCGGTCGGCAGCGCGGACGGCGTAAGAGAAGATGATGGCGGGGGCTAGGACGAGGGAGCCGACTAGGAGACAGACGATGATGGCGGTGACCAGGGGGCTGTGGAAGCTGGTGGCAAAGCCGGTGAAGAACAGGGCGGCCGCGGCCAAATACAGCAGGTAGCCCAGTCGCTGGCCGAACACGGTCATCTGCGCTATGCGTCGTCGGCGGGCGGCCAGGTCGTCGGCGCTCACGGAAGCCAACCGGCGTCGTCCAAGAGAGCGACTAGGTCAGCGCGGACCCGCTCCAAAGAGAAGTGCTGTTGGGCGATGGCTTGATTCTGGTCTAACAGGTCGGCGTCGGGGCAGTTCAAAAACGCCTGCACCTCGTCGAGCTGCTCGGGTGAGAACCACCGGAATCCGAATTCGGCCAACTCATCGGCCACCGGGTAATCGCCCACCACGCAGGGGCGCCGCCAAATGGCTGCCTCCACGGGAGGATTGCCGAACCCCTCCCAGGTAGAGGGGAACACGACCAGATCGGCGGCGGCATAGATATCGGGTGTGCGGGCCACTGGCCTATGAATCACTGGGCAGCGGGCATCGGCCAGAAGCCGGTCCAAGGTGGCGTCGTAGCCCTCTTCGGCTTGACCCATCAGCCAGTAAGTTCCCCCCAACTCTTCAGCGATGGCAATGGCCTCGGGAATGTTTTTTCGGGGGATGGCTCTCACCGGGTGGGCCACCAGAAGGGTCTCGTCGTCCACCTGGAGGTTTGCCCTCATTGCCGCTCGGTCGCCCTCGGGGCGGTGGGTGTCGAAGCCGTTGTAGATCACCACTGCCTGGAGCCCCCGCTGGGCGAACTGTTCAGCGGTGAGACGGTTGATCACCACATGGCGCCAGGCGGGATCGTCGGGGGGCAGTTCGGTTACCGAGGCAAACCGCTCTCGCTGCCACGGGGGATCGTGGTGGTGGAGTATTGCGGGCCGACCGGCCAGCGTGCGGGCCACGGTGCGAGCTGCCGGAAGGTTCAGAGGAATGGTGCAGAGGTTCTCAACTACCACTAAGTCGGCGTCGTCAATCGCGGCCGAGAACTGTTCCGGGTCGGGCCCGTCAGGCTGGTCGATGCCCAAACCGGGCACCAGCCGGTGCACCGGACCCTCGGCGGCCACCGTCACCATGTCGAATCCGATGTCGCTCAGCATCTCCTGCCAGAGGTGGGCGACGATGGACACGCCGTCGCTCAACCCCAGTCGAAAGGAGACGATCGCACCCCGGGCCATTCCCACGAGGTAACCAGATAACCCGGTTTTGTGAGACCTTGGAGGCATGGAAGGCCCTGAGCACTCTGATCGCTCGGCGGTGCGGGAGGCGGCGCGAGCGGTGCTGGAGGCCCACTGGGTTCCCGAGGGCTACACCGCTCCGAATCCGGCGACGTATCCATGGCAGTGGCTGTGGGATTCCTGCTTCCACGCGGTGTGCTGGGCTGAGCTGGGCGACGATCGCGGCCTGATCGAGCTTCAGACCGCGCTGTCGGTGCAGGCCGCCGACGGATTCGTCCCCCACATGAACTACTTGCGCAGTCCCGGAGTGGCGGCCGACCTGTGGGGCCGCGATGATGTTTCGTCCATCACCCAGCCCCCCATGTATGGACATGCCGTAGCCGAATTGGTGCGACGGGGGGTAGGGGTCGACGAGGAGACGGTGGCCCGAGCTGAGCGCGGGCTGCGGTTTCTGCTCGTCGATCGCCGTCGCTCTTCCAACGGGCTGGTAGCGCTGTGCCATCCATGGGAGAGCGGTGCTGATGACAGCCCCCGCTGGGACGACTTCTGCCCCGGTGGATTCTCTTTGGATGCCTGGCGGCCGATCAAGAACCAGCTTGTGACGTCAATAGAGCGCAGTGCGGAGGGCTCTCCGGTGGCCAATCCGGGGTTCGAGGCCGCATCGGCGGGATTCAACGCCTTGGTGGTGTTCAACGCCTGGGAGCTAGCCGCAGTGGCCGGGCGGTCGGAGGTGACTGAGCGGGCTGAAGAGCTGGCCGAATGTCTAGCCACCCGATGGGACGAGTCCAGACGGACTTGGGCGGATGCCGGCGCATCGGAGCGGGGGTCGGGGCGGGCCCGAACACTGGACGGCCTGCTGCCGATGCTGGTTTCCGCCGAGCCCGACCGGATTGATGCGGTGGCCGCCGCCTTGGCTGATCCCACGGCCTACGGCGGAATCTGCGGGCCGGCGGGCGTTCACCGCTCCGAACCCGGTTTCGATCCCTGTGCCTATTGGCGAGGGCCGGCATGGCCCCAGCTCAGCTACCTGATGTGGGTGGGGTTGCGCCGGCACGGCTGGGATCAAGCCGCCGAGGCGGTGGCCTCAAGCACCGTGAGGGGTGCGATGCGGAGCGGCTTTGCCGAGTACTGGAACCCAGACGACGGCACCGGAGGTGGTGCCGTGCCGCAGTCGTGGACGGCCTTGGCCGCGCTCATGGCGTGACGCCCGCTTTTGGCCTAGGGCGAGATCTCAGAGGCCGATGCCCTCCACGTCGGTCTTCAGCAGCCATCGATTGCGGTCGAATACATAGCAGGAGATCCGACGGCGGTAGTTCTCGCCTTCCCAGTCGGTTCGGCTGGGGGTGATCATGCCGATGTCGAGCTCCGACAATTCGTAGACAAGGCCCACAAACGGCTCGAACTGCTCATAGCACTGCATGAGGCCCCAATCGTTCACCGCCTCTTCCCCGGGGTAGGGGGAGCCGGGCGGGGCGTCGTAGATCACGATGGCATACACCTGGGCGTTGTGAGGTCTGGTACAGCCGATGGCAGTGGTCAGCTGGGCTGGCAAGTCGTTGCGGTCGAGATACCGATACTGGTTGAAGCACGTCCCGACCAGGAGGTCATAGGGCTCAGTGACGAGTCCTTCGAACCTATCCCGCAGATCCTCCTCGGTGGGCAGCAGATCGGGCTCGGCCGTGGGCTCGACAAAAACCTCGTCGAGTCGGGAGTCTTCGGACTCGTCGTCGGCACAGCCGGCACCAGCCATTGCCAGCACCAGCGCCACTGCTATCAGGATGCGGCTAAACCTCGGCATTTCGCGGTTCATCAGTCAGTCCGTCAGTCAGTAGGAGGGCAGGATCCTGTCGATGTGCCAGAACGCCATGAACATCACCACCAGGAAGGGTAGAGCCGACAAGGCGTAGGCAGGCAGTTTCCTCCACCGGCGGCCCGCGAACAGGGCGAAGAACCAGATGGCAAGCGCGGCCAAACCCCACAAAATGGCCGGCGGCCATGCATCGGCGTCACCGTCGAGACCCTCGCCGAAGGAAGTGGCCGGTGGGGTGGATGCTCGCTCCGCGGGGACAGGGCTTTGCGGCTCGGTAGGCGGTTGATCTCCGGCGGCGGCTATCGGCACCTGCTCGGCCACTTCGTCGCTGGCCTCCGGAGTCGGGGTTCCAGCAGCTGCCTCTTGTGTTAGTGCAGAGTTTGGCGTCGGAGTGGCAGTTGCGTCGTTGGCAGCCGTTGGCGTCGGCACCGCCGTCGCGTCGTCGACAACCGTTGGCTCCGGGGTCGGTGTGACCGTCTCGGTGGGATCGGCCGTCTCACTCACATCCTCATCGGCCAGCTGCGCGTCCGCTTGTCCGTCCTCGCCGAGTTGGCGATAGGAGGGAACGGGCTCGCCCACCAGTTCGGCCACCACGATGATGCGCTGGCGGGCGGAGCCCTTGGGGTGGCAAGCGGTCAGAGTGAGGCGGTTGGGGTACTCGCGGAAATCTTGGTCGAGCACTTCAACGGCGCTGGGGGCCACGATGATGTGTCCGTGGCCGTCTCCCTGGGCGACTACCTGGTAGACGAACCTCCCCTGGATGGTCTCTACGAAGATCTGGTTGCCGGGCTCCAACTCGTCGATGTCCCCGAACGGCGCCCCGTAGGTGGTGCGGTGTCCGGCAATGGCCGCGTTTCCGGCCTGGCCGGGCAGGGGGGTGTTGGGGTAGTGGCCGGGGCCTTTGCGGAGGTCGCTTACCCGAACCCCCTCAACCACGGTCTTCGACACTTCGAGGCTGGGAATGTTGATCCGGGCGACGGCCGATCCCCAGTCGGGGTAGAGC
>VYDF01000069.1:0-232 GCA_009843565.1 Acidimicrobiia bacterium
GTTCTGGCCCGTCAGCGCAGCCAAAACCTTGGGAGCCATGATCTCGGCCAACTCCAGGCACTCCTCTTTCGACCAAATGGCGGTGGGAGTCCAGGGGTAGTCAGCGGCAAGGAACTCATAGTCGGGGCATCCGCTTACTCGGGCGATGGATTGGGCGGAACCCCTCAGCTCCTCATGGAAAATGGCGCCGCTGGGCACGCCGGCCCAATCCAGCTCGACTGCGGCCCGCAAA
>VYDF01000069.1:242-10122 GCA_009843565.1 Acidimicrobiia bacterium
CACCGAAGCCGGTTATGGCGACAGTGGCCTCCTCGGTAAGCCGGCTCCAGTCTCCAGGATCAGGTGGGATCGAAACCGAGCTCTTGACGACCTTCAGCGGGGCTTGGGGATCGCTCAACTTGCTCAACTCGTCATAAAGGGCATCGAGAAAGATCTCCCCTTCTCCTAGGCCATTGGCCACCAGAGCAACCACCGCTCCATCCAAACTGGCCGGCCGGGGGGCAAAATCGTGATCGTCAGTGCGGTCGAATGGACCTGACGTGGGGTCGAGGCCGATGAGGGCTGTCATGTCCCTACCCTAGCCGGTTCTTCTTCACAGGATCGGCTCGGTGATGGCCAGGGCGAGGTGAGGCAGCAGGAGCCAGCTTGCCCCCATGCCGGCTCCCCCGGCAGCCACAATCAAGATGCCCTCGGGCTTGCCGATGCGGGCCATGCGATCGGTGGCGCTGGTGGCGGGAGCGTTGAGCCGGGGCCACAAGTGCTGCTGGATGTCGGCTTTCGACCATCCTTCTTCGAGGAAGAACCGATGGTGCTCGTGGCCGATCACGATGACCACGTTGCCGTCTTCCCCCAGCCAGGCGTCTCCCGCGACTCCGTTGGCCCGGATATTGGTCACCAGCGTGTTGCACACCCCCTCGGCGCTGCGACTGGTGAAGTCGGTGGCCTCGACCATTTTCATCAGGGAGTGGACCGTTACCGCGCTCTGTCCAGGGTCGAATCCCCGCTGGACGTGCAGCGGCTCCCAGTCGGAGGCCTCCTCGTTCTCCCCGAAACAGAAGGAGTACCGGGCCGGGGTGGAATAGCTGGCCCGATCCAAGAAGCCGGGTATGCCCCGGCACACGTTGCGGATCACGAGGCGAAGCGCCCGTCCGATGGTGGCATTGGCGCGGAAGCCAGGTCCGAAACAGCCCGCCCCTGAGGCCACGCTCAGCTCATTGCGAATGGGTCCGTTGATGATCACCGCTTGGGCCGCGCCAGACAGCGTGCCAGTGGTCGAGTGGCAGTTTCCCTTGAGGTGGAGATGGGCCCGGACCGCGGCAACCACCGTTGGGAAGTACTCGGGTAGGCAGCCGGCCATAACCGCGTTCGCTGCTGCTTGTTCCGCGGTGCAGGTCACCTCTCGGGTCGGCACCGTACCAAGTACCTCTTCGCCGGAGAGGCCGGCGCGTTCCAAGAAGGCGGTCACCTTTTCCGGAGTCGGGGGCATGATGGGCAGCCCGTCGGTCCAACCCTTCTCGAAATAATCCTCCACCAAGGCTTCGTAGGAGTCGTAGGAGTGCTGGGTAGCCGTCGTCATGCCCAGACACTAAAGCTCGTGACGGGTGGTCTCCCATACAGAACGGATGGCGAAACTGGATCGGAGGCGGCCCACGCCGCTGAACCGGGACAGATATTGGTTGTGGATCCGTTCAAAGTCGCGCTGATCGGTCACCGCGAGGTGGAGGAGATAGTCGGCGTCACCGGCCATCAAGTGGCAGGACATGACCTCGGGACACTCCACCACCTCCTTTTCGAACTGGCGCAGATTCACTTCGCTCTGGCTCACCAAGGAGATCTCAACGAACACATCGAGGGAGCGGTTGATGGCCTCGGGATCGACAATCATCACGTAACCGGCAATCACCCCATCGGCCTCGAGGCGACGGACCCGCCGGTAGCACGCAGAGGGCGACAGGCCTACCCGTTCAGCGAGCTCGGCGTTGGAGATGCGAGCATCGCTCTGGAGTTCGTTGAGGATGGAACAATCGATTGAATCCAATTCCGACACTGGTCTGACTCCTCGGAAACGGCGCGAATATCAAAACGTAGCAAGACATAAAATAGGCGAATTTTGAGACATTTGTGAAGAATATTTTCGATTCTTGACGCTATTACAGCAAAGTTTCAAGAATTTTTCCCTTCTATCGCGGGTAAAATGTCCTTGTATCCATCGGTTTGCGGCGGAGGCATTCAATGCGCATTGGGGTTCCGAAGGAAATCAAGAGCGAAGAGCGTCGAGTGGCGTTGACGCCCGGCGGCGCCACCGAACTTGTCAATCGCGGACACCAAGTTCTTATTGAGCGCGGCTGCGGTACCGGAGCAGGCTTCACCGACGAGGAGTACATCGCCCACGGCGCAGCAGTCGCGGATTCCGCCCAACTGCTGTTCGATCAAGTCGAGTTGATCGTCAAGGTCAAAGAGCCTCAAGCCGAAGAGCGGGCCCGCCTAAACGAAGACCAGGTTTTGTTCACCTACCTGCACCTCGCCGCAGACGGTGTCCAGACTGCTGAGTTGATTGACCAGGGTGTCACGGCCATCGCCTATGAATCGGTGGTCGGTCCCAACGGTGGTCTGCCCCTGTTGGCCCCTATGTCGCAGGTTGCAGGACGTATGTCGATACAGGCCGGAGCTCACTGCTTGGAGTCATCGCAAGGGGGTCGAGGGGTGCTACTCGGCGGCGTGCCCGGCGTTGCCCCGGCCAAGGTGGTCATCCTCGGCGGAGGCGTGGTTGGCCGCAATGCAGTGCAAATGGCCATCGGGCTGGGTGCCGATGTGACGGTGATCGACCGCGACGTCTCGGTGTTGGAGGACTTGAGCTCGCGGTACGGCTCGGCATTGCACACCCTGCACTCCAGCGGAGGCGCCCTCGAAGAGGCGGTTCTCGGGGCCGATCTGGTGATCGGCGCCGTTTTGGTCCGAGGAGCTCGAGCTCCGCATTTGGTCACCACTGAGATGATCAAGCAGATGCGGCCCCGCTCAGCAGTGGTGGATGTTGCAATCGACCAGGGTGGCTGTATCGAGACTTCCCGGCCCACGACCCATGCCGATCCCACCTACCTGGCCTACGACGTTGTCCACTACTGCGTCGCCAACATGCCGGGCGCCGTCCCCCGAACCTCAACGTTCGCTCTAGAGAACGCCACCCTCCCCTATATCTCCATGCTGGCCGATTTGGGGGCGCGGGAAGCCATGCGGTCCAACGCCGGACTTCGAGCCGGGCTCTCGATTTGCCAAGGGCAGGTCACCGAGCCCGCGGTGGCGGAATCGCTTGGTCTCAGCTTTATGTCTCCGGAGGAAGTACTCGGACTAAGCCGAACCGCGGCCTGAAGCAGCGCGAGGCTAGATCAGCTCAGCCATCCGCTCAGCCACCGCGATGACGTTCAAGTTGGTGTTGGCCCTCGGGGTCTCCGGCATGATCGAGGCGTCGCACACTCTGAGTCCTTCTGTCTCCCAAACCCGGCCGTCGGGACCCACCACCGCGGCGGAGTCGTCGGCAGAGCCCATCGCACAAGTGCCAGCGCCGTGGTAGAAGGCCACATGGCGGGCGAAGACGTAGGCCAGGAGATCGTCGCGAGTCAGCCGATCGGGCAGAAACAGCGGGCCTCGGGCCACCCTCTGATACGGCGGGGACGCCAGCAGTTCCAGGCCTAGGTCGACTGCTTCAACCAGCCGCTCCAGGTCGGGCTTATGGGCAAGGAACGGATAGGTGATTGCCGGCGCATCATTCGGATCAGCCGAAACCGGACGCACCGACCCTCGAGCCTCCACCCGTTGCAGCGCCGCGTTGAAGGCAAAGACGGTGTCCAATCCGCCAGCCTCGGCCCTGCGCCGGGGACTAGGGGCGAGGTCGATCCTCCCAACGGGGAAGAGTTGGAGATCGTTGGCCGGTCCCGATGAGCTGGTGAACCGGAGCAGGGTCTGGATGGTGACATCCTCGGGGGTCACGGTCTCCGGCTTGGGCGCCGCGAAGAGGTAGACGGCAGGGTGGTCGGAGAAATTGGCGCCTACTCCCGGGCGGTCGGCGACCACGTCGACTCCCAAGCCGGCCAACTCGGAGGCCGGGCCGATGCCCGACCGCCACAGCAGCATCGGTGACTGGATTACCCCAGCGGCCACGATGACCTCTTGGGCTGGGATGGCCTCTACTCGCCCGTTGACGACTGTGTCGACTCCAATAGCCCGGTTGCCGTTCCAGCGCACGGCTAGCGCTAGGCAATCGCCCCGCACCTCAAGGTTGGGACGCTCCCTGACCAGGGTGGTCAAGTAGGCGTCGGCGGCAGACACTCGCTGCAATCCCCGGCGATTGCGAGGCAGCGGGCCTGCGCCGCGGGAATTCGGGGCGTTGTGATCGGCAACGTAGTCGTGCCCTGCCGCTTCACACGCTTCATAGAACACCGCCTGGACTGGGAGCAGCTCGGTTTCGGGAGTGCGCTCGATGGGCAGCGGACCGTCTCGGCCGTGCCAGCGCTCCTCGCCGTCAAAGTCCGACTCCAACCGCCGAAAACTGTCCAGCACCGCCTCCCAGCGCCATTCGGGGAACCCCCAGGCGTCGAAATCTGCGGGCATGGCCCGTACGGCAATGCCGCCGTTCACCGCGGAACTGCCGCCGAGCACTCGTCCTCGCGGATACGGCTGAGTTCTGCCACCGGGAAGCCGTACCTCATCGCCCCAGTCGTGTTCGGGATGCGAGGAGACCGTGATGTCGGCCAATTCGGAGGGCAAGCGATCTCCATGATCCGGTCCGGCTTCGAGCAGCAACACGCTGCGATCCAGGTCCTCTGACAAACGGGCGGCCAAGACCGACCCTGCCGAGCCCCCGCCGACGATGACTGTGTCAAACGAACGTGCAGCTTGCACCACCGGTTCACAGTAGCGACCAGACGACCCACCGCTAACTTGGCTCTATGGGCAGATCTTGTGAAGGACGGGTGGCACTGGTCACCGGAGCAAGTCGAGGGATTGGCGAGGGGGCGGCGCGGCGTCTCGCGGCCGAGGGGGCAGCAGTGGCCGCAGTGGCCCGCACTCGCGCTGACGGCGACCACCGACTGCCCGGATCCCTCGACCGAGTCGTGGCCGACATTCAGGATCAGGGTGGCCGGGCAGTCGGCATCCCCGCCGACCTGTCTGATCCATCGCTGGACCGATCAAACATCTTGGCTCAGGCCGAAGAAGCGCTGGAGGGCAAGGTAGACATCCTCATCAACAATGCAGCCCGGGCCTTCTACCAGCCGTTCGCGGAGCTGACCGAGAAGCGGTGGCGCATTGCCAATGAGTTGAACGTGTGGGCCCCTTGGGATCTGGCGCGGCTGGTTCTGCCCGGAATGCGGGAACTCGGTCGAGGGGCGATCGTGAATGTCTCCTCTGGAGTAGCCGAGCCTCCCGCGCTGCCACCCAATCGGGCCAGCGGACCCACCATGACCGGGTGCCTGTACGGATCGACCAAAGCGGCTCTCAATCGCTGGACGGTCGGGTTGGCCGCCGAGACTTGGGACGACGGGATCACCGTCAACGCCGTGTCGCCAGAGGCCGCGGTGATGACTCCCGGCGCAGGAGACTATGTGAACTTGCCGCCGGAGAGCCTCGAGCCCATGGAGACTATGTGCGAGGCCATCTTGGCCCTGAGCACGGCAAAGCCCCAAGAACTCAGTGGGAAGATCACCTACTCATTGTCTTTGATCTGCGAGCTCAACCGCCCAGTGTGGACCCTTGATGGCACCGAGCTTCATACCGGTTGGCAGCCCGGAGACATCGATCCCAATCGGCTGCGTCGATGAGCAAATCCCCCTACTGGGCGGCTTTGTTGGACTCTCGCTCTCCTCGGATGAAGGCGTCTCGGGCCTTTTCCCCCTCACCCATGAGATTCAGCTCGTAGGTGAATCCCTGTTCGAACCGATAGCTGCGGTGGACATCCACGGGATCGATGCCGTTGATCGACCACTTGGCCTTGCGGATCACTCCGGGCGGCTTGGCCGCGATCACCCCCGCCACTCTGCGGGCCTCGTCCATGAGCTGATCGCCCGGGACCACGCTGAGGACGGTCCCCCACCGCTGGAGGTCTTCGGCCGCTACCGGCTCGCAGCTGTACATCATCCAGCGCATCACCTTCTCGGGAACCAGCCGAGCGGTATGGGTAGCAGCCCCCAGGGCGCCGTTGTCCACCTCGGGCATGGAGAACTTGACTCCCTCGGCGGCCACCACCAAGTCGCAGTTCCCGGCAAGGCCGATGCCCAGGCCCAGGCAAAAGTCTTGAACCGCGGCGATCACCGGCACTGCGCAGTCGTACACCGCCCCGAAGGCCTCGTAACAGGCGTCGCCGGTGCCCAAGACCCCCTCAAAGCCCTCCATGGCCTGCATCTCCTTGATGTCAACCCCGGCGTTGAACCCCCGGCCTACCGCGGTGAGGATGGCGGTCCGAACGTCGGCGTCGTGCTTGAATCCTCGGAATATCTCGGCCAGACGGTAGGTGTCGGCAATGTTGAGGGCGTTCACCGGCGGGTTGTCCATGGTGACCACGGCGATGCCCTGCTCATCGATCTCAGTGTGAATGGCCACAGCGCGCTCCTTTGGGTCTAGGCCGTCAGCGTAGGCCCATCACTCATCGGCCACTAGGTTCTACCCAAATAGAGTTTCCGATCCCAGAAAGGGAGCCCACCTTGCGCATCGGCTATCTGATCGACACCAACCACGGGTACTACGACCAGCCCCTGCCCGAACCGGACAACGCGGCCGACGCCCTCGATGCCATGATCCAAGAGGGCATCCTGGCTGAGCAGTGCGGGTTCCACTCCATCCAGGTTCCCGACCGCCATGGCCGCACTGAGTCGTATTTCGGCTCGCCGCTGAACCTGCTGATGATCTTGGCCCGGGAGACCAGCCGGGTGGCCATCGGCTCGTATTGCCTGGTCAACACGCTCTATCACCCCATGGAGGTGGCCGAACAGTGCGCCATTATCGACAACATCTCCAGGGGTCGGCTGTACATGACCTGGGGCCGTGGCTTCCACGCCGGCTACTGGGGCCAGTTCGGCGTTCCGCCTGAGAGGATGCTGGGCCGCTACCTGGAAAACGTGGCCATCATCGACAAAGCACTGCAATCCAAAGGCGAGCGCTTCAGCTGGGACGGCGACTTCTACCAGGTGAACGACGGGCTGCTGTCTCCCAATTCCTACCAGCAGCCCCGGTTCCCGTTCTGGGGCGGCGGCCAACTGCCCGCGGCCATCGAACGATGCGGGGTGTACGCCGAATCGTGGACCTGCGATGACTTTCCCATCCTCAAGGAAACGTGGGATGTGCAAGCCGGCGCCTATCGGGCCAAGGCCATCGAGCACGGAAAGGAGCCGTTCATCGTCTTGATGCGAAAAGCCTGGGTGGCCGACACCTTCGAACAGGCCGCTGAGCAGTACGGCACCCATTACGTGCCCGAGATGCGCTTCTACTGCGAGCAGGGAATCCTGGCCCACCACCCCGAGTTCGACTCTCCCGAGAAGATCACCACCGAATCGGCCCGGGAACACATTGTGGTGGGCTCCCCCGCCCAGTGCCGGGAGCGGTTGGAGCAGTATCACGAAGAGCTGGGCGTGCAGTATTTCACCGTGCAGTTCCGCATGGTCACCGGTCCCTCCTTCGAGGCCACCCGGGAGCAGATCCAGCGCTTCGGCGAGGAAGTGGTGCAGCCCCTGCATCGCAAGTATCCCGCCCCCGACCATCCGGCCATACCTGAAGCCTGCCGTTGGTGATCCGATGACTTCGGCGACACAAACTCCCACCATCGAGGAACTGGAATCCCTGGTGGGAAGGCAATTCCCAGGTGGAACTTACGCCTTGGAGCCCTGGAGGGTTTGGCTAACCAACGACGTCATCGGCGCTCCGCAGCGGACCGACGGCATCGCCCATCCCATGTTCTGCTACTACGCGGCAATGGCCGGATTGGGCATCTCCATCAACGAAATGTTCACCCTTTGCTACGCGTCGGCCGACGATGGCCCGATGTTCGGCGAGTGCGACATCCAGCAGCTTCGACCGTTGGAAGTGGGTTCCACCTACACCGTCAGAGGAGAGATCACCAGCGCGGTTCGCAAGCAAGGAGCTCGCACCGGCACCTTTGACATTGTGGCCTTCCAACTCGAGGTCGTAGCCGCCGATGGCGAAGTTTCCTCGGTTGTTTCCAACTCCTTCATATTCCCCAGGAGGTCTTCATGAGCCCATCTCCCAGGCCTGCTGTCGGTGTTGAGCTTCCCCGCCTGATTATCGAGTCAATAGACGCCGAGAAAATGAAGACGATGGCCGCCCTGCTGGCCGATTCCAACCCCATCCACTGGGATGTCGACACCGTGAAGGAGCTGGGCATGGGCGACCAGCCCGTGAATCAGGGGCCCAACAACCTGGGATACGTGATGAACATGCTGGGCGACTGGGCTGGCGGTGCCGAGCGCATTCAACAGATCCGCGTGCGATTCTTGGACAATGTTTTCGCCGGCGACCGATTGGAGGCCGGCGGCACGGTCACCGCGGTCGGCGATGACGGCGCTGTGGAATGCGACATCTGGCTGGCACGCGATGGCACTCACCCGGTGCTGGCCGGAACCGCAACCCTGTTGTTGAGTTAGTGGTCCGACGGACCACTAAGTAATCAGCCGGACGTTGTAGGTGCCGGAGAGAGACCGAATGAACACAGCGATCAAGAACAGGATGACCGTGCCCAGCGCCATGGTTGCGCCTGCCGCAGTGTCGTGGTGGTAGCTGATGAGCAGTCCGACGATTACGGCGACAGAACCGAGAACGACTGCGGTGACCATCATGACAGGGATCCGCCGCACCAACATGGCCGCAGTCGACGGCGGGCCTACCAAGAAAGCGAAGACCTGTAGATTTCCGACCGCCTGAAATGAAGCCACGATAGATATGGCCAAGAGCGCCAGCAGTCCCGCGTGGGCCAGTCGAGGCCGAAGCCCCATCAGGCGGGCTTGCACTTCGTCGAAGGTCATGACCAGAAAGGCCCGATGGAGCACCACAACTCCCATCAAAGTGATGCCGGCGATGATGAGTTGGCGAAGCAGGTCGCTATTGGTTACCCCGGTAATGGATCCGAAGAGGAATCGGGTGAGGTCTCCGGCGTATGCCCCCGAGCCGCTGGACAGAATAACCACCGCCAAGGCCAAGAACCCCACATAGAGCAGCACGATGGAACTGTCTTCGGGCAATGGCGAGTAGTGGCGAACGAGGTTTACGCCATAAACCATGACCAACGCAGCGGTCAATGCACCAAGCGTGGGATCGCCCCCGAGTATGAAAGCGATGGCCAATCCGGGCAGCACCCCATGGGCCATGGCCTCCCCGAAGAAGCTCATCCCTCGAAGCACCACCCACGTTCCCACCGTGGAGGTGGCCAGTACCGCCAACAGCCCAGACCAAAGGGCATTTCGCATGAAGATGTTGTCGATGAAGGGCTCGATCCACCAGTCGATGGGACTGGTCAGAAAGTCCACTAGCCCAATTTAGTTGGTGAAAAAATCAACCGAGGCCTTCGGCGATCTTCTGCGCGTTGGTGCGAATAAATCCAATGTAAGTGCCAGAACTGGTGTCAGCGGGACCCAGCGATCCAGTATCCAAGGAAAGCACCTGAACCCCGGCCTCTCTGCCCAGGGCTTCAGCCTCATCGGAGCTGTGTGTCGACTCCGAGAAGATGGCGGCCACACCGGTTTCTTCGACCAACTCAACTAGTTCCTGGAGGCCCACGGGGTTGGCCTGGGCCAGGGTGGTGCCGCCGGGAATGACCGTTCCTATCACCTGAAATCCGTAGCGATCGGCGAAGTAACCGAGTGCATCGTGATTGGTGACCAACAGGCGATCCTCAGGATGCAGCGGGGCCAAAATGGCCTCCACTTCGGCGTCCAGAGCAGTGAGCTCGCTGCGATACGCCGCCACACACTCGTCTAGGGCTGCGGCATCTAGGCCTGCTTGAGCGGCCAGCGCTTGGCTGAGCGCGGGCAGCGCATCGGCAACTCGAATGGGATCGAACCATACATGGGGGTCTTCGCTTCCGTGCGCGTGGGCATGGTCGTGGTCGTCGTGGCCCTCTTCCTCGTCGTGGTCGTGGCCCTCTTCCTCGTCGTGGTCGTGG